>JBGSYX010000391.1:0-2713 GCA_041750735.1 Cyclobacteriaceae bacterium | reverse complement strand
TGAAGTGCCCCCTGTCAAGTAGACAGTAAAAAAAAACGAAAAATGGTGCCAATCCTCGTTGTGGTTGGCATCATTTTTTTTATGCAGCTATATTCAAAAGATACTGTCTGTACTCTAGCGGAGTCATCCCTTTCAATCTCTTTTGATAGCGATGATTATTGTAGTACTCTATGTATTCATGGACCGCAGTTTCCAACTCTTCGTACGAATTGAACTTTTTGAGATAGTACATCTCTGATTTCATCATTCCCCAGAACGCTTCCATGGGGCCGTTGTCTATACACCTCGCGACCCTGGACATACTCTGTGTCATTCCTGCATCAACAAGTTTTTTATGAAAAACCTTGCTTGTATACTGAAATCCCCTGTCACTATGGAATAGAGGAGTGGCATCCGAATATTTTTCACGAGCCATGTCAAAGGTCTTAAAGACAAGTTCATTATTGTTTGAATGACCAAGCACAAAAGCGACGATGCTTTTATCTCCTAAATCCAGTATTGCACTACAGTAGACTTTTTGATCAAGACCAACCTTCATCTCTGTCACGTCAGTAAGCCATTTTTCTCCAAATCGATTTGCAGTAAATTTCCTACTCAAGATATTTTCGGCAGTGACTTCAGGTGTGGACTGGACATATTTCTTTCTTTTGCGGCGACATACGGACTGAAGATGCAATAGCTTCATGAGCCGATAAATCCGTTTATGATTTACCTTACGATTGTGTTCGCGATTGAGTTTGATCGTCATTTGCCGGTATCCAAGAATGCCGTTGCGTTCTTGATAAGCTTCTTTGATCAGTGGGATCAATTCTTCATTGATCTGTTCGTTGAAATTTTCATTTCCGTTTAGCCATTTATAATAAGAAGATCTTTGTATCTCTGCAATTTCACAAAGTTTCTGTATAGGGTAGGCTGCTGTAACATGAAGTTCTTGGATTGCACGATAAATGGATTCACGTTTTATCTGACTTAGAACCGCCGCCTTTCTATTTCCTCGAGCTTTTTTAAGAAGTCTATTTCCATTTGCTGGCTCTTGTTTTTGGCTTCAAGCAGTCTATTCTCCACTTGGAGCTTTTCGAGTTCTGACATTTTCTCCAACGGCTTTCTTTTGCCACGTTTATCCTGCAGCGCTTCGACACCCTGCGTTTCAAACTTGGTTGTCCAACTATAAACCTGCTGATAGGAGACGTGGTATTTTCGTGACGCTTCAGCGTAGTTGTTCTGTTGTTCGATACAATATCGGACAATTTCAACTCGTTCCTCGTAACTGGTTTTGCGGCCTTGGGTCATGATGGGACCTCCTCCTGTTCCAGAAGATTTCAATTCATCATGACCATTATACTTTGAAATCCAATTACGTAGTTGAGTGGTTGATTTCATTCCATATTTCCCGCAAAGCTCCATTTGAGAATTGTTGCCCGATAAGTAATCCAGCACGGCTGCTTCTTTCAGCATAGACGAATAAGACTGATTCCTGGTAGAGTCTTGAAGCCCCTCTGACCCGAAAGACCGATACCGCCTGATCCATCGTCTAACGGTTGCATTATCGACCTTCAATTGCTTGGATAAATCATTCATAGAACATTCGTGCCGTAAATACCTTTCCACTACATCAAGGCGTTCTTCATATGAAACTCTAAATTTTCGCCCCATAAAAATATGCTCCTCCTTACAATAGCCAGTTTTTTTATTTCAACTGTCTACTGCAAGGGGAGCATATCACAAGGCGGAAGCGCTTTTCTCATCTTACAGAATCAGCCTTTGTAAAGTTGCCATCCGTTAACGAATTTTATAGAATATCCCGCCGTCCGGGCCCAGGGGCAGATTGAATACCATGAACAGAATCAGGAGCAAAATCCAAACGATGCCAAATGACACCGAATAAGGCATCATATTGGCAGCAATTGTCCCCATGCCGCACTTGGGATCGTATTTCTTGGCAAAGGCAACCACGATCGGGAAATAGGGCAATAAGGGAGTTACGGAATTAGTGATCGAGTCGCCGATGCGGTATGCCATTTGGGTCAGTGCCGGATCATACCCCACGAGGAGGAACATCGGCACGAACACCGGTGCCATGATGGCCCATTTTGCCGAGGCACTGCCGATAAACATGTTAATAAACGAGGACAGGATTATGAACCCGACGATGAGGCCAATCCCTGTAAAACCTGCGTTTTTCAAAAATTCAGCGCCCTTGACGGCAATGATGACACCCATGTTGGACCAGTTGAAATAGGCCAGGAATTGCGCCGCGATAAAGGCGATGACGATGTACCCGCCCATATCCCGCATCGCAAGAGCCATCATACGAACGACGTCCTTATCACTCTTGATGCTTTTGGTCATGAGGCCATAAACCAGGCCGGGAATCAGGAACAGCCCGGTCACCAAAGGAACGATGCCCTGCATCATCGGCGCTTTCCAGGCCAGTATCGAATCGGTTACGGGATCGGCCATGAAAGATTTGACGCCGATGGACAGGGCTGCAATAACCAAAATGTATGCAACCACTGAAATACCGGACCATTTCAGGGCCTTGATCTCCAGCGGGGTTAGCGGGGCAAACTCGGTGTGGGGAATAGAATCGTCGCAGGGAACATATTTCCCCAGACGAGGCTCAACAATCTTGGAGTTGACCAACAGACCGGTCACTGCCAACACAATGGTGGAAATCACTATAAAATAATAGTTCATGGCCGGAGAAGCCATA
>JBGSYX010000390.1:0-15128 GCA_041750735.1 Cyclobacteriaceae bacterium | reverse complement strand
TAATGTAAAAAAGATCATTTCTGAATTTGAAAAAATCCCGGCAACTTATGTCGCTGATGGTCATCACCGAACAGCAGCTGCGGCTTTGGTAGGACAGGATTATCGCAATGAAAACCCTGGATACACTGGTAAAGAAGCATTTAACTATTTCATGGCAGTACATTTTCCAGATAATCAGTTGAATATTTTCGATTACAACAGAGTGATCAAAGACCTGAATGAATATTCGGAAGAGGGCTTTTTGAAGCGTCTTGAAGCGTCGTTTGAAATCACCCTTATCGGGAAAAAACAATTCCGACCTGGTAAACTACATGAATTCGGAATGTACCTGCACAAAAACTGGTACAAGCTGGTAGCCAAACGCGAAACCTACAACGATCATGATCCTATAGGTGTACTTGATGTTACCATCCTATCGCATCAGATATTAGAGCCGATCCTGAATATCAGGAATCAACGGACTGATAAACGCATAGATTTTGTCGGTGGAATTCGGGGACTTAGCGAGTTGGAAAAACGTGTGAATAGCGGTGATATGGCAGTAGCATTTGCTCTCTACCCAGTGTCTATGAAACAGTTAACCGATATAGCAGATAGTGGTAAAATAATGCCTCCGAAGACCACCTGGTTTGAGCCAAAGCTTCGAAGTGGATTGGTTGTACATAGCCTGAAAGATTAAAAGAGCTTAAGTTATATTAATAAAATATAACTTTATGAAAAAATAATGCTATTTTTTGGGTGGACTTAAATAAGGACGGCTATGAAAAATGCATTTAAAGTTTCTTTTTTACTCGCGTTGGTTTCAGCGGCTCTCTTTTATTCATGCGATAATAGTGATGAATCAACAGGGAAAAGTATCCTGAGAATTCATCTTACAGACTCACCAGCAAATTATGAGGCTGTTTTTGTAGATATTCAGGAAATACGCATCAATGCTACCAGTGATGAGAATTCAGGATGGGTAACACTTGAAAATATAAATGCAGGTGTTTATGATCTGCTGAAACTCACGAATGGTATTGACACATTGCTTGGCGAAAATGAGATACCCTCTGGAAAAATCAGTCAAATCAGGCTTGTTCTTGGTGACAGAAACTCAATCGTTGTAAATGGGGATTCTTTAGAGTTGAGTACGCCCAGCGCTCAGCAATCCGGGCTAAAACTTCAGGTCCATACAACACTGGAACCTGAACTGGCATATGATGTACTTCTTGACTTTGATGCTGCGCAATCCATCGTAAAAGCAGGGAATTCTGGTAAGTATAATTTGAAGCCGGTAATCCGCGTATTTGTGGAACAATCCACGGGGTCAATAAAAGGGGTGGTTAGTCCCGATTCGGTTATATGCGCTGTATATGCTATTGTGAATGGGGATTCAGCCGCAACATTAACAAATGATGCGGGTCAGTTTTTGATAAAGGGCCTGGAACCATCCACCTATTCAGTGTATGTAGAGCCAGGAAGCAACTCTATTTATGGTGATTCCACTCTTACAAACCAGAATGTAAATATTGGTGCCGTGCTCGATCTCGGAACAATCAACCTTAAAGAGAAATAAACTAAGCTCCTTAAAATGAGCTTTTCTGAAAAGTATTTCAACTTCATCGACAATCTTGATTTTCCTGAGAAACTTCCGCATGGAGTTGAAATACTTAATCCATTCAATGTCACAAAGACCTATTCACTTTCTAAGGCTTTCTACAATCGGTTTTACAGCGATAACAAGCCAAGACTTTTTCTGATTGGAATCAATCCCGGGCGTTTTGGAGCCGGCATCACCGGAGTGCCCTTCACTGATCCGATTCGGCTTGCAGAAAAGTGTCAAATCCCTAATGATCTCTCTAAACGGCAGGAACTTTCTTCTGTATTTATCTATGACATGATCGAAGCTTTTGGTGGCGTGGACAGTTTCTATTCTAATGTTTTCTTTACCAGCGTATCGCCACTTGGATTTATCAAGGATGGTGTAAATCTGAATTACTATGATATTGCGGAAGTGCGGGATTATCTGGAGCCCTATATGGTAAAATCATTGCGGCAACAAATTGCCATCGGTGGTAACACCGATATTGCATATTGTATGGGCCAGGGTGCTAATTTTAAGTATCTTCAATACCTGAACCACACATATCAACTTTTTAATTCCGTCAATTCTTTGCCGCATCCACGTTGGGTGATGCAGTATCGGCTAAGGCGCAAGCAAGAATTTATAGATGAGTATATCTATAAAATATCCTCCGCGCTAAACCTTTGATAAGGCTGGTGTGTTAAACCAATACCAAAATAATCTGCTATGAAAGAAATCACCAAAACCTATACAAAAGAAGGGATCTCAGTAATATGGCAGCCACATAAGTGTATTCACTCTGCTATTTGCTTTCATGGGTTACCAATGGTATTTGATCCAAGAAATCGACCTTGGGTAAACATGGAAGGTGCTCCCAAAACTGATATTATTTCACAAGTAAAGAAATGCCCTTCAGGAGCACTTTCAATTCAGATGGACGAAAACGTCTGATAATAAGCTGAATATTTTCTGTTTTTCGGCAAATAATCTATTGATTTAGAAATGACTATTTACTCCTTATCCAAAGACTATCCGGGTTATAATTATCATTTAATGTAGGCAGTGCTACACCGGTGGAAGCCAGCCAATCGTCGAGGTCTTTTTCAAGTGTTACGGCAAGGTCCTTTTCATCGTCAACCAGGTTAATTTGCTCTCCTATATCAGTTTTCAAATTGTATAATTCAATCCGTTTACCAGGAATATGTTTTTTGGTACCATCGCTTATATCGATGTAATCTCCAAAGAACTTAATCAGCTTGTTGTCACCTTTTCTTATAACGGCAGCTGGTGTAGTTGCCCAAACCGAATAAGGAAGCGGATCATATAGTGGCATATACCAGTAGAGACTTTCTCGCTTCAATTTGCCGGTTCCATTTAATTCCGGTACCAAACTCATTCCATCCAAAAACTCATATTGTGATGGATTGCCACCAGCCATTTCAACAAGGGTTGGATAAAAGTCAATAGCATGAATTGGGTATGAATTAACCTTTCCCTCGTCAACCATGCCAGGCCATCTAATGATAAAGGGAACTCTGATGCCTCCTTCGTATGGCGAACCTTTGCCGTAACGAAGCGGTGCATTGTTGAATTCTGTATCCACACCGCCGTTATCTGATGTGAATATCACGATGGTCTTTTTACTCAGGTCCAGTTCATCGAGCTTGTTGAGAATTTTTCCTATTGAATTGTCGAAATGCTCAATGGCAGCCAGGTAGGTTGCATTGTTTACGCCCTTTTCGGGGTGCCCTTTTTCAATATACTTTTGAACTAAGGAATCAGGTGCCAGTACCGGTCCATGGATGGTATGGTGCGACAAATACACAAAAAACGGATGCGACTTGTTCTCCTCTATAAACCGAATGGTTTGGTCGGTGAGAAAATTGACACCCTTGTCGGTCCGGCTTTGGTATTCTGTGGGATCCGTAACGGGATCAACTTCATCAAACCCATAAAAGTGGGCATTTTCCTTAAATAGCCTTGTATAATAGCCTTCTTCTCCATAATTGTGCAGGTGCCATTTTCCAAAAATAGCTGTCTTATAGCCTTCCTTTTGCATGGCTTCAGCGACCGTGAATGTTTCCCTTGGAAGGTTTTCAATATATGTCGGCTCTTGCATCCGCTGATACGGAAAATAATATTTGGGAATGACATGCCACATTTTGTTCGAAGGCGAGTTTTGTCCAGTCATGATTATTGCTCGTGTAGGGGTGCATTGCGGTGTAACATAGGCATCTGTGAAGCGCATTCCTTCCTGCGCGAGTCGATCGATATTGAGGGTATTTACATGGGTATTGCCATACGAAGAAATTGATGACCAGCCCAGATCATCCATGAGGATGAAAATGATATTGGGTTTTTCCAGGACTTCAATCGATTTTTTTGAAGTGCAGTCGCTCACGTAAATTGCGAAAGCAAAATAAATAAAGACTATGATTCTCATTGTTTCAATTTTTTATTAAAAATGCCCCGGTCTCCAATGAAAAATGATTGCCTTACGGACGCATCCTTATTGTTCTAACTCCATCAGTAAACAGAATGTCTAATAAATTGAGAATGCGTATAGCCTGATTTGCGAACGTCCCTTCAATTAATGATGAAAATCCAAAGGTCTGACTATTTCTCAGCTGCCGGTTTACGCGTAGCTATCATTGGGAATTCATTACCATCGATATTCACCGAACCTGTATAAGTATCACCTTCAAAGGTGCCTTTCATAGACATTACAAAACCTTGTATGTCGAATTTAGCAGTGAGCTTACCATCAGCAATGACCAAATCTTGTAAATCCACGGATCCCATCTGGGAGCTGAGCACGCCTTTGTAAACGTTATCCGCTTCTGTAATGGTCATGATGGCGGCTGCTTCTGTGCCATCCATATTCTGATAGGTGTAGTGCCACTCACCTATATAAGGCGAAACTTTCACTTTGGTGGCCGCACAACCAAAAATGAAAAGGGCGAGCAATAGCGCTGCAAAAAAATCAATTCTAAAAATTTGTTTCATAGCAAAGGGTATTTAAGGGTTAAGGATGACTGAAACTACGCTTTTTTCGGACATTCTTCATATCATTTTACGCAAGTGGCAGAAACCTCATTTCGGCATTACCTCCGGAGGACAAGCGGACAGATCACTGCACCAGTCTATGTTGGGCTCGGAACCCATTTTAAAAATCAGTTCACCACCCTTCAAAATATCATCATGGGAAATCCACGACTTTTCATACGGCACGCCATTCATAGTTGCTGATTGAATATAGTAATTCTCTGGTGAGAGGTTTTCTGCCTTTATCGTGAAAGACTTCCCGTTTTCCTGGTGAATAATGACCTTCTCAAATGAAGGTGTGCCCACGATATAATATGGCGTACCCGGACAAACCGGGTAAAAACCCATCATAGAGAAGACCAACCACGCCGACATCTGACCGGCATCCTCATTGCCACTGAGTCCGCCTGGGCCTATACTGTATTCTTCCCCGATGATTTTCTTTACTCGCTGCTGGGTTTTCCATGGAGCTCCGGCCCAGGAATACATGTAAGCCGTCTGATGCCCAGGTTCATTGCCGTGCCAATACTGATCGGTGTCGAAAAGCAGATCGAGTCGCTCGATAAATTTATCCTTTCCACCCATAGCATTCATCAAGCCATAAATATCCTGAGGTACATACCACGTGTACTGGAATGGTGTCCCTTCGGTAATGAATGGAGTTCGTGTAGCATTAGGGTCGAAGGGGTCAAACCAGGAACCATCGGCATTACGACCTCTCACATACCCTGTTGATGAGTCGAAAACATTTTGCCAATTTTTGGCACGTTGAAAAAGCTGTTTTGCTTCAATAGTCTTCCCGATTTGCAAAGCGAAATTCCCCAGGACAAAATCATCATAAGCGTATTCGAGCGTCCGCGAAACCTGCTCCTGCTTGTGAAATGAGTCGGGCACTTTTTCTTCCATGGGTAAATAATGGTATTTCAAATAACTATCCAGGGCTCGTCTTCCTTTTCCCGCTTTGTAGGATACGACGTCATCATTGAACAAAAAAGCATTTTTTGCCATGTATTTCCAGGCGGTGTCAATCTCAAAATCTCTGATCCCCTTGGCGTAGGCGTCGGTGATCAAAGCGGCTGCATGATCGCCGATCATGGCGGAAGTGTAATTATTCCAGGCGGGAAATATCGGCATCCATCCTCCCTGTTCTGCTTTTAGCATCAACGATCGCACCATGTGTGCCGTTTTCTTCGGTTCAAGAATCGTCATGAGAGGGTGTACAGCCCGGTACGTGTCCCACATGGAAAAATCATCATAATAGTCAAATCCTGCTGCCTGATGAATCAGTGAATCCTCAGCAAAACCGGGATAGCGACCGTCAACATCGCTGAATATCCGTGGTAATTGGTAAGCATGATACAGAGCGGTATAGAATTTTTTGTTCATCACGGAATGAGCGCCAAACACTTCAATTTTGGAAAAGGTTTTGTTCCAGGCAGAGAGGGTTTTTTCTTTCACATCTTCAAGCGACCATCCCGGGATTTCTGCATTCAGATTTGCCAGTGCTCCGTCGAATCCGGTGAAGGAAGTGCCCACTTTCATAGTCAGTTCGTCCAGAAATTCGAAACCGACAAAAGCGCCGACAGTATCTTTTTGACCCATTATTTCAGTATTCTCATACATGATTTGTTTGTTCTTCCAGGTGCCGTAAATCGTGAATGGTCCTGAGAATTGGATGACGAAGTAGCCATTGAATCCGGCATATTCACCCCATCCCTGGTAAATGCGATGCACTGGGTTATACCCGTAAACCATATTATTCTCCTTATCGATGCGCACATAGCCTTGCCCTTCATCGCTGTTGGGTTCTATGAGTATGTATGGCCGTTTGTTGTACGTGTTGAATTTGAATTTCATGATCCCGCAACGGGTCGCAGCGCTTATGGATGACTCGATATTGTACTTGTTCAAAATAACATCATAGCCATAAGGAGTGGATTTTTCTTCGTCGCGATAA
Organism: Cyclobacteriaceae bacterium; assembly: GCA_041750735.1. Classification (GTDB taxonomy): domain Bacteria; phylum Bacteroidota; class Bacteroidia; order Cytophagales; family Cyclobacteriaceae; genus JAAUQL01. The sequence goes on along the minus strand of JBGSYX010000390.1, from coordinate 8,559 downwards.
AACCCGGAAGCACGCTCCACAGGATCAACAATCAGTTTTCCGGCGATAGGCATTATAGTAACGCTGCCATAATCCTGCGTACACGATCCGGACATCCAATGCGAACCGCGGAATCCCTGGATTTGGGTATCTTCGAAATAGTAGGGTGGGAGGCACTTCTTTTCAGAATATTGTGTTTGAGGTGTCCATTGGGTCATTCCGTGAGGCATCCCTACGCCGGGGAAAGTTTGCCCGCGGAGCTCCGAACCAGAAACGCTGTGCTTTAACGCACTTGGAGTGGTCGCTTCAGCGGTACCTATAAGCGGATCCACGAAATCTGTTACCGAGAGAATTCCAGAACTTTGTTGGTGCGGCTGGCAATTGGTAAGTGCTGGTATGAGCAACAGCAAAAAGTAATAGCAAATGTTTTTCATAGATAAGCCTAAAATCTCCATGAAGGTAAAATCCGAATTCCGGAATTTCAAAATCATATGTCCAAAGTCGCAAAATAGGCACATAAATCTGATTTTTTAGAAAGAACAAGTCGGTTTTCAATCACGGATTATTTGTAAATTTACTTGTACGCCTTGGTTTTGAGACGAACCAGACTCTCTGGAAAAAAAGGTGAAAAATGCCAAATAACACCACCATACTGAAAAAATATCCCACCATCGGTGTATGTGGGCTCGATTGTGGTTTATGCCCACGGTACAACACAGATGGACCATCGAGATGCCCAGGCTGCGCAGGTCCAGATTTTTTAAATAATCATCCTTCGTGCTCTTTCATAACCTGTTGCGTAAAAAGTAAAGGGCTCGAAGTATGTGCTGAATGTGTGGAATACCCATGCCAAAAATTTAAAAGTAAGGATGAATATGGTCTTCTGGCTGAATCTACTTCTTACCCACCATACAGGAAAGTCAAGTCGAATCTGAATTTTATTAAGGAGCATGGGATCGAAAGATTTATAGACATTCAGAAAAGACGAATTGAGTTGCTTGAAACTATGTTGCGGGAGTTTGATGATGGCAGATCCAGGAGTTTTTTCTGCAGGGCATCGGCACTACTCGGATTAGCAGAATTGGAGGACTCATTAAAAGAAGCAGCCATGGAAATAGAAGCCAGTCATGTAAGTCAAATTGATGTAAAGAGTAAAGCAAAAATTCTGAAAACAATCCTTCTCGAGACTGCAACAAAAATGGGTGTGGATTTAAAAATAAAACCATAAAACCGGTCCATCAAAAATTCACACTTCAGGAAACTTGATCTTAGCAACGGCAGGATCAAATTTTCTGGCGAAATGAAATTTTTAGCTTTTATAGTTTAAATTAGTTGTCCATCCTTCGATACAAAAAATGGATCCAAAAAGTGAAATTTCCCCAGCCGACACCAGGAGCTTAAAAAAGAAAGTTCTTATACGGTTCCTGTTTCTTTTCATATTTCTTGGACTATTCATTTTTTTGCCTTCAGGCACTTTTTATTATTGGCAGGCATATTTGTATTTGATGACTCTCATTATTCCACTGCTGGCAGCACTTATTTACTTTTGGCGAAAGGACCCGCACTTTCTCGAGCGCAGAATGCGTGTTAAAGAAAAAGAACAACAGCAGAGAACTATTCAGATTGTATTCATGGTCTTCTTTTTGGCAACAATTATTGTCGCTGGTTTGGATCGACGCTTCGGGTGGTCCGAGGTTCCCGTCTTCATTGTACTGTTGACTGATGCCATAGTATTTTTTGGCTATATGTTTATTCTGGTTGTCTTCAAACAGAATAGTTATGCCTCGCGCACCGTAGAAATCGATGCCAACCAGACGGTCATTACCACAGGGCTCTATAGTTTCGTTCGGCACCCAATGTACGTTGGGTTTTTGTTGATGTACTTGCCAACTCCTCTGGCTCTGGGATCATATTGGGGTTTGATACCAATGGCTGCCATCCCAATGGCCCTGGTTTTTAGAATTAAAAATGAAGAAAAAGTATTGCGCGATGGACTTACCGGATATATTGAATATTGTGAAAAGACAAAATATCGCCTTATTCCATTCATTTGGTAAACGAAATAAATTTGACAAAAATGACGAATTCTTTAAAAGCACTTACTTTAATACTATCCCTGGCCATTTCACATTCAGGTTTTGGTCAGGACAAAATACCTCATCTGCTAAAAAAAGGCACTGCAACACAATTAATTGTTGATGCAAAGCCATTTATAATCCTTGGTGGTGAACTTGGCAATTCTACTGCCACTACTGTGGAAAATATGCAGCCTGTATGGCCAAAGCTGAAGGCCATGAATCTGAACACAGTTCTGGTTCCGGTTTACTGGGAACTGATAGAACCTAAGGAAGGTAAATTTGACTTTTCACTTCTTGAAGGTTTGATCACTGAAGCGCGAAAGAACGACATGAAAATTGTTTTCCTGTGGTTTGGTTCCTGGAAAAACAGCATGTCGAGCCACGCGCCGTCGTGGGTGAAGCTCAACCAGGACAAGTACCCCAGGGCAAAGGATCAGGCAGGTAAAAGCCAGGAAATACTCAGCTCATTTTCAGGAAATGTACTCAAAGCTGATACAAGGGCTTTTGAAAACTTAATGCGCTTTATTAAAGAATATGACAGCAAAGAGCATACGGTGATAATGGTGCAGGTTGAAAATGAAATCGGTATGCTGCCGTCGGCCCGGGATCATCAATCACTGGCAGAAGAAGCTTTCCATAAAAATGTTCCTCCTGAATTGATGAAATACCTGCAGAAAAATAAGGAGAAGCTCGTTCCGGAATTTGATGCAATTTGGAAAGCGAATGGTTACAAGTCTTCCGGTAATTGGGAAGAGATTTTTGGTAAAGGCCTTCAGACTGACGAAATCTTTATGGCATGGTATTATTCCAGATTTGCCAATGAAGTGGCAGAAGCCGGAAAGAAAATATACCCAATTCCCATGTACGTCAATGCGGCTTTGAATCGGCCGAATTGGGAGCCTGGAAGATACCCGAGCGCTGGTCCGTTGCCACATCTTATGGATGTGTGGAAAGCCGCTGGAACGTCCATAGAATTTCTAGCACCTGATTTTTATAATCCTGATTTCAAACACTGGTGCGGCCTGTATACACGGCAGGGTGATCCACTATTTATACCGGAACACGCCTTTGACCAGACTGCGGCGCCCAAGGCACTTTATGCCATCGGTCAGTACGATGCGCTGGGTTTTTCGCCCTTTTCCATTGAGTCAAAGGAACATCCCGAAGAGGAGCCTCTTGGAAAGGTCTACGCACTGATAGATAACTTAACGCCGTTGATTACAGCGAACCAGGGGCTGGGTAAAATCCACGGCGTCATGGCCACCAAGGCAAATCCGGAGACCATTATTCATCTTGGGAAATATGAACTCACGTGCAAGCACGACTATACACTGAGCTGGACGCCGGGAGCCAGGTTAGACGAGTGGCCACTTGCCAGCGCCATCATCATCCAGACAGGCGAGGACAAATTTTTTGTCGCCGGAACCGGCGTTGTCATTACCTTCAAACAGACCGATAATCCGGCTGTGAATGTGGGATTATTGAAAGTTGATGAGGGTCACTTTGAAAATGGCGAGTGGACTATCCTTCGCCACCTGAACGGCGACCAGACCCACCAGGGGCGGCATGTGAGTATTCCATATGGGAATTTCATGACTCAAAGGGTGAAATTGTATGACTATAAATAATTTTTGTTTGTGCTTTGACCGGCACGCGTTACGCTTCGCTAAACGCGCGCCAGAGGAAGTTAGTCCGACATTGCAAATGTCGAACAGCGAGACTAACCAAATTATTATATAATGAACATAAAGTTGAGAATACGAAAAACGAATGTTATTAACCTTTTTGGGCTGCGAGTACTCCTTATTTCATTCGTAATTATGATTTTTAACTTAGCTGTTTATGGACAAACTAATATAGATTCAACAGCCAAATATGAGTTTGAAAATTATTATAAAGTAATGATTAATTATGATACTGAGGTTTATGAACGGGAAAATGCTTATAACCTCATTAATCATCTGGCCGAAAATGGGAATAATTATGCAATAAGTTTTCTTGCCTGTCACTTGTTGCAATTGCGTGGAGTTGAGAATAATAATCTTATCGAAAAGGGTATCGAATATGCAAAAAGATCCATTGATGAAAACATTCTTTCAGTGTCAATATGTTTAGCTCTATATTATTATGGGCAAAATGAAATTGACAAATACTACGAAGCACTATTAATTGGGTTAACGAATGAATCTGTTAAAGTTGAATTAGGTTATTTTTTGATTACTGGAACCTCATTGATTTCAAAACAAAATGGAAATAACCCAATTATTTTTACTCGGTATGTTGATACTAATGAAGGAATTAAAATTCTTGAAGAGGCCTCAGGGTTGAATAATGTTGAAGCAAAATTTATTTTGGGTAAAATGTATTATCAGGGATTATATATTGTTAAGGATTTAAAAAAAGCAAAAGAGTTATTTACTGATTGTAGAAATCACTCAGAATTTGATTTTTTTTATTGGCATGATGAAGTTGAAGAATACTTAGAGGATTTATCAGAAATATAAAGTCCCGCTTATTGACCCCTCTGCTCTTCGCCATTTGCAGTGCCGAAGCCTTGACTCGCGCGCGTTTGCAACGCGTGCGAATAAGAAAGCCTAAAAGGGAGTAAGCGGTTAAGGAATTGTCGGTCACGCGTCCTAGACGCGCGCTAGATTGCCCAGATAAGTATATGCGATACGACGCTCAAAGATTGATATTCAACGCGCTCCCTGAATCCACCTCAAAATTTCTGATAGTTGTGAATTTACTGCCTTTGGCATTGACAGAGCGAAATACAACTTTATACTTCCCCGGCTGGATGGCAAGTGTACTTCTAAGCTGACTCTGATCCATATTGTAAAACCACCGCTGTGATCCATCATCGTTTATTTTGTAAAGACTCCCAATACCCGGTGAACTTGAAAGGAAATTGACCACGCCAGGTTTTTCCAGAATCTGTTCCGTGATTTGGCTTTGTTCGATTCGCACATTTCGAAAAATATGCCTTGGCAATGTGGTGCATTCAATGTCATAGTTGCCAACGAGGAGTTTCACGTCTCCGGGAATCTGTACTGTCGTGAGGGTTTCATGACTTCCGGGTTTACGAATAATGGCCAATACACCATTTTTATACTCAGTGGATCCGGTTTGGCGGATGCTTACTGAGCCCTGCGGAGACTTGATCTGAAGGACATTGTGTTTTCCAGCTGTAATACCGACTTCATTGATCCCTACCGATGGAATGGTGTTTACTATAATGTCATAGCTGAGTACAGGATCGATTTCCACGGAATCCGGTTTTCCATTATTATCAAGGTAGTGTACAAATTCGAATGCCGAGGTTTGGGTAAAATGATTAATGAAAGAGACGTTTACATTAGTTTCAGTGGGCTTATCATTTATATCCAGTAAATCCACCGATACCGTAGTTTTCCCAAGGCTTTGAAATAACGCTTTATTTAGGGCATGACGGAATTCACTGATATTGGAGGCATCATAGAAGGAACCCATACAGCCAAATTGTTCTTCAAATTTTTTATCCATGCCAATACCAATAATAAAGGGCTTCAGAAAAATTCCTTTTCGCTGGAGTTGGAGAGATACGGCGCAGGGATCGCCATCACATGATTCAATACCGTCCGTGATGATGATAATGATATTCCGGGCTTTGCCATCCATTGGAAAATCATTGGCTGCCTGTTCCAGCGAATAGGCAATAGGAGTATTGCCTTTGGGCCCCAGGTTTTTCAATACACCAATAATTCGGTCGTGGTTGTCTTGTGCAAACGGTGCTTCGAGCCTGGAGTCATCGCAACGTTTTAACTTTTGGTCGTACTGGTGGCCGTATATTCTCAGGGCAAGTTCCAGGTTATTTACGGTGCGAAGGGAATCGACAAAGTCAGATAGTAGTTTTTTGGCCACTGTGATGCGGTAAGTGTTTTCCCACCGTGCCAGCATACTACCAGAACCGTCGAGCAAAAAGAGGATTCTCGTTTTTTCAGGGAGTCGCTGTTGCGGAATCTGTGCGAAAACCGAGTTGGAGATTATGCAAACACCAATGAAAAAAATGATATGTCGTAGAATACAATGCATCAATTTATTAACGAGTATGGAGTACTAAAAATATAAAAATAAAAAAAGTCATCCCTGATTTGGAGATGACTTTCGTTCGGTGTGTATGTGAGTCTATTTCAAAATCTGGGAGGCATGATCTTTTGTATCCACCTTTTCGATGATTTCTGAAATGATTCCTTTTTCGTCAATGACAAACGTGACTCTCGATGTCCCCATATACTTTCTGCCGTACATGGATTTTTCCACCCAGGTGCCATATTTTTCATGGATTTGTTTATCGGTGTCGGCGAGTAATGCAAATGGAAGCTCAAACTTTTTAATGAACTTCTGATGCGACTTTTCATCATCTGAACTCACTCCAAGAATCACATAACCAGCTTTTTGTAGTTGGTTGTAGTTGTCGCGCAGACTGCATGCTTCGGCAGTACATCCGGGAGTGTCATCTTTCGGGTAAAAGTAAAGCACCACCTTTTTTCCTGCAAAATCAGACAGTTTTACTGGTTTTCCATGCTGGTCATTTACGTTGAAATCAGGGGCAGCATCACCTATTTTGAGATTCATATTGTTAATTTATTACGGTTGAATATATCGTTTCATTATTAACATTATCCCTGACTTTTAGTTCCAGATTTCCCTTAAAAGGTTTCTTCTTATCGAGCTTTTCTGTCCAGATTACATTGTTTTTTGGATCATACCATGTCAATACCCATTTTCCATCTATAAATAGGTTGAAGTCTTTTATTCCCGAAAGCGCATCGGTGATATTGCAGCGGATCACATCCGGACTTTGTTGGATAATCCGCACTTTTGGTGGTATGGTATCCGCAAGCAGTGTGTATTTTCCAAGTGTTCGAGTTTTAAACTCGAAGGTATTATCGAGCCATTCACCACCTTGGTAACTGAAGTTTTTTAGATCCGCGGTGTAGTAGGCAGATATTTTGTCCTTATTATCATAATCCAATCGTGGTTTTAACGTGATTTTCAGATTGGCATTCAATGGGTAGATGTCTTCACTCACTTCAAAAAATTCACGTCCTGCCGTGAGTTCATCCATATAATCGGTTTTGAGATATAACGTATCGAAGAGCGTCCTGGAGTAGAAGTGAAGGGTAAAAGCATCTTTATAATATTTGAAGTCAGAACCTGCGGGTACAATCATTTCTATTTCAGGATAGATTGTGCCATTCGTCATGCTGACTGAATCGGGTATACCGCGCCTCATATCCCACAAATACACTCCGTATTCGCCCACGTAATAACACGGTTTTAAATCCGAAATCCTCCTGTTGGCATATACTTTCGAAATGTTTGCCTCAGGACTTTTTTTATCCATCAACACCATGGTATTGTCCATAACATGAAAACGAAATGGTTTAAATGATTTCGTTACTGCCGATGTTGCCACAGAAGGGAGCCTTCCCTTCAGTTTCAGTTTGATATAAGTTTTATTGCCATAAGCATCTGCCATGGTTACTGAGTAGTTATGGACCAGTGAATCGCGAATAGAAATAAGGCCCTTTTTCTCATGATTTTTATAGATATTCAGATTATTGCCATCGTCAATAAATATTTTCTGAAAGGTTTTATTTTCCGTAGAAAGGATCTGATAATCCTTGAAGCACAGTAACTGACGATTGTCTTCAAAGGGTACTTTTTCGATCTGTATATCGATTATTTGCCGGTCGTCGAGTGTTGCTGAGATGAACGGAATGCCGTTTTTGTTGGGTACGTCATTGAGCCGGTCGAAACCCATAAACATAAAACCGATCTCGCCATAGACTTCAATGGTATTGGAAAGTGTGTATTCATTTTTTAAACCGGAAGGGGTGAATTCAAACCAACCAAATTGGTTGTTGATCCTGGAATCCATGTTCATGGTTTTCATGGCAATTTTTTGAACTATCGGGCTCTGGGTATCCTTAATTTCCTTAAAGCCAAGTAGCAGTGGATTTACAGGACGCTGGCGGTTATCGCGGATTTCGAAGTGCAAATGTGGCCCTGAAGAACTGCCGCTATTGCCGGAGTAGGCGATGAGATCTCCTTTTTTTACTTTGAAAAGCGATCTTTCTGGATAAATATCAACAGAAAACGATTTACGGCTATACTGTTCTTTAAGTATGTAGTTGGCTATGGCTTCATTATACTTTTCAAGATGCCCATAAACAGTCGTGGTACCAAGATGTGGGTGTTCAATATAAAGTGCATTTCCGTAGCCGCCGCCTTCGGTTTTTATGCGCGCTACAAAACCATCGGCGGCAGCATACACTTCCCAACCTATGGCACCACCGGTTTTTATATCAATACCACCATGAAAATGTGCTCCGCGTATTTCGCCCATGGTACCTGCGAGATAGTTTTGCTGGCCGGGCCGTATGGGAAAGGTATATGGATTATCACCAGACTGTGTGTAAGCCGGGACACTAATAAGCAAAATTAAGAAAAAAACCAG
>JBGSYX010000389.1:0-9273 GCA_041750735.1 Cyclobacteriaceae bacterium | reverse complement strand
TGGGGAAAATTCAGACCATGGATTCTTTACACGGCGGTTCCTCTGGGTGTTGTTGCCCTACTCGCATTTACAACTCCTGAATTCTCCTACAAGGGGAAAGTCATTTATGCGGCAGTGACCTACTCATTCCTCTTATTGCTTTACGCTTCAAACAACCTCCCCTATTCGGCGCTGAGCGGCGTATTAACGGGTGATATGGCTGAACGCAACAGCATCTCTTCTATCAGGTTTGTCGCAGTGATGTTTGCACAATTCTTCGTGCAAGTGTTTATGCTTCCCATTATTGAATATGCAGGAGGAGGTGACAAAGCTGCCGGCATCGAAAGTGTGATGACGGGACTGGCGATTGTCGGAACTATCATGCTGTTGATCACCTTTCTCACCACCCGCGAACGGATCATTCCAACACTCGAACAAAAATCAACTGTGAGGCAGGACTTGGCAGACCTGGCAAAAAACAAGCCCTGGATTATTATGCTGCTCGTTACCATACTCATATTTATTACACTCGCTATGAAGGGTGGTTCGTATGTCTATTACTTCAACAATTATGTTGACCAGGAAGCGCTGGCAGCATTCATCAGCCCGATCACTGAGGGCCTTACAGCAATAGGAATTAATTTTTTCGGATCTGATCCGGTTTCGGCTGGTTTTGGGCTGTTCAATGCCGGTGGTATAATTTTCATGATAGTAGGCATATCGATTTCGAAAAGGTTGGCCGATAAGTATGGCAAGAGAGATGTATTTTCTACCTGGCTTTTCATCTCAACACTTTTCATCATGGCCTTTGTCCTTTTCAAACCTAAAAGTGTGATACTGATGTTCGGCTCACAAATTCTTCATGGATTCTCCTACGGTGTTACCATCCCCATACTTTGGGCTATGATTGCCGATGTGGCCGACTTTTCGGAATGGAAAACCAACCGACGTGCAACGGCGATCATTTTTTCGGCCATGATGGTAGGACTTAAGGCAGGCTTGGCTGTCGGCGGGTCTTTAGTCGCGTGGATACTTGGACTATACGGATATATCAATAAAGAAGATGTATCGGTTATTGAGGAGATCGTTCAACCTGAATCGGTTGCCCAGGGAGCCAGGATGCTGGTAAGTGTTTACGCCTCGATCCCATTCTTAGCGGCAGTAGGACTATTGTTTATGTATGAAATCAATAAAAAGAAAGAAGTGCAGATTGAATTAGAGCTTAGTGAACGGAGAGAAAAAAGGAACTAATTGAACAAAAAAAATAAACCATAGGTCACAGCCTTCAGAGTTACTGTGCCGCATATAAATAAAGACGATGAAACCCAGATATCTGACCCGCGGTATTTATACAGCTGACCCATCAGCACACGTGTTTAACGGACGGATTTACATTTACCCGTCGCACGACATTGAATCAGGCATTCCTGAAAACGATCTTGGCGATCACTTTGACATGCGCGATTACCACATATTTTCGATGGATGATGTAAATGGTGCAGTCACTGATCATGGTGTGGTATTGGATGTAAAAAACATACCATGGGCCGGTCGCCAGCTTTGGGCTCCCGATGTAGCCCATAAGAACGGTAAATACTACCTCTACTTCCCGCTTAAGGATAAAAATGATATTTTTCGCATAGGCGTGGCCGTGAGCGACAAGCCAGAAGGTCCCTTTGTCCCTCAAAGCGATCCTATACGCGGTAGCCACAGCATCGATCCGGCAGTTTTGGAAGACAACGGAAAGTACTATATCTATTTTGGCGGACTTTGGGGTGGCCAACTCCAACGATACCGCAATAATAAGGCTATAGAATGTGGTCAGGAACCAGAAGATAACGAGCCGGCACTTTCGCCAAAAGTGGCATTACTCAGCCAAGACATGCTTCAGTTTTCTGAGGAACCCCGCAATGCCATGATTCTTGACGAAAACGGCTCCCCGCTTAAAGCTGGTGACCACAACCGGCGTTACTTCGAGGGACCATGGATGCACAAATACAATGGCAAATACTACATGTCTTACTCCACTGGCAACACACATATGCTGTGCTACGCCATTGGCGACAATCCTTACGGACCTTTCACATATAAAGGAATGATTCTGACACCGGTAGTTGGCTGGACTACCCACCACTCTATCTGCGAATTCCATGGTAAATGGTACCTTTTTTATCACGACAGCGTTCCCTCAGGGGGCAAAACCTGGCTTCGCAGTATCAAAGTGCGTGAGCTTTTCTACAATGCCGATGGAACCATACAGGTGATGGACGGATTGGAATAGTATATTTCGGCTTATACCATAACGCAGTAAAAAAAATACTACCTAATCAAAAATATCCTCTTCCCGTTCTAGCATCAAGATTGAGGATTGGGGCACAATAAAAAATTTCTCGTCCTGATAGCGGACTTCAATGGCTCCTTTTTGTAAAAACAAAGCAAGATCGCCTTGCCTGGCCTGTAGTGGCACGTACCGCACGGGTTCATCGTTTTCTTTCCAGGGCTCATCATTTTCTACCGGAACCGGAATGGGATATCCCGGGCCGGTTTTGATGATGTAACCCGATTGAATCTGCTCCTTCTCCTGAACACCCGGCGGCAGATACAGTCCGCTCTTAGTCTTTTCTTGATTTTTAGTTGGTCGAATTAGAACCCGGTCGCCAATGACGATGAGTTTTTTGAATTTATTATCGGGAGTCAGTTCCATAAATTTGATTTTGCTAAGGCAAAGGTAAACTATGTTTTATTAATCCCCCTATCAATCATCCGTGGCACGGTCGAGAAGACGCTGATCCATATTCTTGGTAGTTTTAGCGCCTAGTTCGCGAAGTCTCTCCGTCTTTCTAATCAGGTTATCCTTACCTTCCGACAGTTTGGACATGGCCTCATCGTATGTTGCCTTTGTCAGCTTCAGGTTTACACCCACTTTGACCAGGTCATCTGCAAATGACTTAAACTTGTCGTAGAGCATCCCGCCCTGACGTGCAATCTCCTGCGCGTTTTTATTCTGATTCTCCTGGCGCCAGATGCTGGCAATGGTGCGTAGCGTGGCAATCAGTGTGGAAGGGCTGACGATGACGATATTCTTTTCATATGCATCGGTAAAAAGCTCGGAATCATTTTGTACAGCCAGGCTGAAAGCCGGCTCCACTGGCATGAATAACAATACAAAATCCAGTGTACCTATCTGATAAAGAGACTGGTAATTTTTTTCACTGAGGCCTTTGATGTGCGACCTTATGGATAATAAATGATTTTTTAGTTCAACTGCCTTTTCAGCCACATTGTCCATACTTACGTACTTTTCGTAAGCAACGAGCGAAACCTTTGAATCGATAATGATATTTTTCTGCTCCGGGAGTTTCACTACCACATCAGGCTGCAGCCGTCTGCCATCGTTGGTGGACATGGATACCTGCACATCGTACTGCTCACCCTTCACAAGGCCGGATTTCTCGAGGATCGATTCAAGTATAAATTCCCCCCAGTTGCCCTGGGTTTTTGACTCACCTTTGAGTGCTTTAGTCAGGTTTTCGGCCTCCTTGGTAATTTGAAGATTCAATTCGCGTAAGCCAGTGATCTGTTCCTTCAGAGCGGAATTCCTTTCGATGTTCTCCTTGTTCACATCTTCGACCTTTTTTTCAAATTCAACGATTTTTTCCCTGAGCGGATTCAGGATGTCGGCCAGATTCACCTTATTCTGGTCAGTGAACTTTTTGGTCTTTTCGTCAAGAATGTCATTTGCCAGGTTTTTGAATTGCACCTGTAGCTTTTCATGCATGCTTATTATCTCTTCTTTCTGGTTCTCCAATTTTTCTTGCAAACCCCGTACTTCCTGACTTTTGGCGGCTAACAACGCATTCATCTTTTCGGACTTTTCACGTTCCGATGAGAGTTCAACTCGAAGCGCATTTGAATCTGCTTGCGCATTGATCAGTTTTTCATCGGCTACTTTGCTGTGAATCTCCATTTCCTGGATTCGTGATTGGATAAGGGAAATGGCCTGTGCATCCAGCGGGAACCTGGATTTATTATAAAAATGCAGCACCACCCAAACCACGCTGCCTCCGATACCAATACCGATAAAAAGAAATAAATAATCCATGCCAGTGTTTAATTATTGATTGTCTTGATTACTATTTCAGACTTAAGTTTTGTAAGTACAGTAGAAATACACCCTTCAAATTAAATTTTTTAGGCCACACACGATCCAAATCTGAAAACATTTAGTATTTAAATAAATTTGTCAATATCATTTGAATGCTTAAATTCACATATTGGGAAAAGTTGTTTTATACTTTAATCGTATTTATTATTGAACCGAACAAATATAACTGAACAAACATGAATTTTACCCCCAAATTTGATCCTCCATCCGATGCTGCAAAAAAGAGTTACGAGTCTGTAACCAAATACATGGCCACTAACCTTGTCACCTTCGGACCTGAAGATGAAATCGGAACTGTCATCGCAAAATTGAATGAACACCAAATTTCCGGTGCACCGGTACTCAATGATCGCAAGGAATTGATCGGCATCATTTCAGAACAGGACTGCCTGCGTTTTATCATAGACAGTGTGTATCACAACCAGCCTATCAGTAAACATCTTGTGAAAGACTATATGCAAAAAGAGCTTATCACCATACCTTATGAATCAGACGTGGTGGAAGTGGCTAATATGTTTCTGAAACACCGGTTTCGCAGATTTCCTGTCGTACAAGACGGCGTTCTTAAAGGACAAGTCAGTAAAAGGGACATCCTTCGGGCGGCTATGAAAATAAAGTTTACTACCTGGTAACGTGAACCAAATCACTTTTTTACCAAGGAATATGGTTTTCATATTCCTTTTTTTATGTTCTGCCATGGGTTTTTAACTATTTTGTAAAATGAATAACGCTTTGCGATGAAACTGAGATTCACCATTTTCCAAATTGCGCTTTTCCTGCTTCTTTACTCCCCCCGGGCAAAGTGAGCTGAGAACAGGTGTAAATTCGTTTCTCTCTAAAAAACAAGAACTCCACAACCTTTATCAAAACTTTCCATACTTCGACAAAGCCATCCTCAATGAATCGATCGCCTTTCTTGACAGTTTTTATAAAATTATTGAAGATGAAAAGCGATGGAAGCCCCGGTATTCATGAAAGAATGCAAAGAATATTGTTTTCAATGTTATCGCTTTGGAGAATTCCAAATAAGTCTCTTCTCTTTCCATAATGGAAATAAACCTCGTTACTATTACCGGTCCCACAGCGAGTGGAAAAACTGAATTCGCGGCTCAACTGGCAGCGCAAATTAATGGTGAGATAATAAGCGCTGACTCAAGGCAGGTTTATAGAGGCATGAATTTAGGAACCGGCAAAGATTATGAAGATTACCTCGTCAATGGTCTGGCTATACCTTATCATCTCATAGATATTAGGCCAGCCGGCTACAAATACAACGTCTTTGAATTTCAGCAGGATTTCGCAGGTGCTTACAACCAGATCAAGTCAAGATCCCGGATGCCGATGCTAGTAGGTGGAACAGGGCTGTACATAGAAGCTGTGGTCAATAATTATAAGCTGAAAAGTGTGCCAGTAAACCAAGAATTGCGAAATAAACTTGACGCGCTGACGCTACCAGAATTATCTGCGCAGCTTAAAAAAATAAAACCCGGCCTGCACAACACAACCGATACCACCAGTAAAAAGAGAACCATCCGCGCCATAGAGATAGCACTTTATGAAGGTGAAATCCATGAAAATACCAGGCTCAATCAACCTCTCAAAAACATCATTTTCGGAATGTCAATCGATCGGAACACCCGAAGACAACGTATTTCTGCACGGTTGAAAGCTCGAATTGAATGCGGCATGATCGAGGAAGTAAGAACCTTGCTGGAAACAGTTACGGCAGATGACCTTATATTCTACGGACTGGAATACAAGTACCTTACACAGTACATCCTCGGGCAGTTAAGTTATGCAGAAATGTTAGCCCAACTCGAAATAGCCATTCATCAATTTGCAAAACGCCAGATGACATGGTTCAGAAAAATGGAACGCGATGGTGTAATAATCCATTGGATCGACACGCAGAGAAGCATGCCTGAAAAAATCTCTGAAGCATTGGCAATATTGAAATCGAATGGCTTTCAATTGAATTCGACCTCCTGAAAGTGTCTGTTTTGCCGAAGAACACTCATACTATATTGGTGTAAATTATAGCTTGGCCTTACCTGAATTTCGATTTTAATAATTTATTCACTTAACTTTGTTTCGATAAATCTTACTTAACAACAATCACTATGTTAAAAACTTCAGTAACGTTAATTCTTGCCGTGGTATTATTCTACGGCTGTGGAATGAAAAAAGACAATGAGCGTCTTACCCTGGAAAACCAGGAATTACAATCAGAGCTCACACGAGCGCAAATGGCAGTCACCACTCTTGAAGAAGTCGGTGTATTGATGGACAGTATCGACAACGCAAGAAATGCATTGAAACTCGACCTGGAAGCAGGTACAAACTACGAAGGTTATCTTACCAGAATGAAAGACCTCAATGACTACGTGGTTAACACAGAGGCCAAGATCAGCCAGATGGAGCAGGAACTGAGCAAATCAACATCCCAGAACCAAACCTATGTCAAGACCATCCAGAGGCTGAAAGGTGAACTCGCGGCGAAAGCAACCGAGATCACGGAAATGCAAGCTTCCATTGAGAAGTATAAGCAGGAAAACACTGATCTACTTAATATCGTCGATATTAAAGAATCGGAGATTGATGACCTGGAAGGCGATATCACGGCTAAAAAAGAAGAGTTGTCTATTCTCGAAGCTCGCATTCAGGAAATGATGAAAAAAGCCCAGATATCAGAGGCTGATTCATATTTTGCACTTGGCGAAGCAACAGAAGAAGCTGCTGCCAGAACAAAACTAGCTCCAAAAAAGAAGAAAGAAACGCTGGCTACGGCAGTTGAGTATTACAAAAAATCACTTGCCCTTGGCCGCACCGATGCTCAGGCAAAAATTGATACCATCTCAGAGAAACTATAGACGGTATTCTAGTTGATTTAAAAGGTTGGTGAACTTAATGTTCAGCAACCTTTTTCTTTTTTGACCAACCAAGTGATTTTTTCACTAATTTCCATTCGGTTTCCAGTTACTTTACAATCACACTTTTCAAACCGATGAAAATACAAATTACTATTTACCCGATATTGGCAATCCTGCTTTTGTGGTCCTGCCAGTCTGCAAAGGAAAATCCGGAGGAGGCTGTTCTACACAGATTGAATACTATACTCTATGACCACGACTTGCAACAATGGTACCCGAGAGCGGTGGACACGATAAATGGTGGGTTTTATTCAAATTATTCCTCCACCTGGGAAAAAATGCCATCACAGCCAAAGTTTATCGTTACTCAGGCAAGGCACGTATGGACCCTTTCAAAGGTTGCTGAATTCGATCCGGAACGGGAGGAGTATTCCAACTATGCCCGACACGGATATGAATTTCTACGTGATCATATGTGGGACGAGGAATTTGGTGGCTTCTTTGAGACGGTTGATTCAACCGGAAATATACCCGTAACGATGACTACCATAGAAAAACGGGCTTATGGGAATGCTTTTGGCATTTATGCACTAGCCGCATATTTTAAGCTATCGCAGGATAGTGAAGTATTAACCATGGCACAAAAAGCATTTCAATGGCTCGATCATAGTGCACACGATCCGGCCTACGGCGGATATTTTCAATACCTCGAACGCGATGGCTCTCCCATTAGCCGTGACGTACTTAGTGAAAATTATCAGGCGTCTGACAGGGCGCTTGTAGGTCTTAAAGATTATAACAGTTCCATCCACATTTTAGAAGCGCTGAGCGAATTGTATCATGTTTGGCCGGATGATACACTGCGAAAAAGGCTCGAGGAAATGCATTCGATTGTCTCAGGTGTGATGATGGATGAACGCGGTTTCTTAAAACTGCATTTTTATCCTGACTGGACATTGGTACCAGATCAGGAATTGATCGATCTGGCAGGTGAGGCTCATTTTTATACAAATCATATCACCTTTGGCCACGACGTAGAAACAGCTTATTTGCTTCTCGAATCCAATCATGCGCTAGGCCGATCCGACAATGAAATTTTACCACTTGCCAAAAAAATCCTGGATCATTCGCTGCAATACGGTTGGGACGAGGAGGTTGGAGGATTTTATGAACAAGGTAAATATGTCAACGATTCTATGAAGATTCTGGACAACAGTAAAAACTGGTGGGCACAGTCCGAGGGATTAAATACACTGCTTCTCATGAGTAAATATTTCCCAGACGACAGCCATAATTATTACAACCAATTCTTGTTGCAACTGGATTACATTGAAAAAAACCTGCTCGACCAGACCAACAAAGGTTGGTATTCCTATGGCATTGATGCTCATCCTGAATACCGCGACAGAGAAAAAGCCAGTGTTTGGAAAGGCAATTACCATACTGTGCGATCGGCAATGAATTGTCTTTCCAATATGAATCATAATCCGGCAGCACATTAATCGTTTTTACGATAATTGAAAATATTTCGGTTTTCGTTTAAACATTTCCGGCATAGATGTTGTCTATTTAGTAAAGGCATCTGGAACTGTAGCACAGTTTGAAAAGATGTGGTAAATTTACTTAAACTCCTGCGATATGATGAAAACCTCTACGCTAATCCTCCTTATTTTCGCATTCAGTTTGGCTGTTCAGGTGAATGGTCAAGTACTTCCGAAAGCCAGTATTTTCAAGGCCGGATTCTCTACCTCCGGAATGCAGATACAGGATCAAAACCAGTTTTCACTCCATCTTGATCTGGAGAACGCGACCAAATCGCCCTATTTCACCAGTGAAGTCGGACTTGGATTTATCAGCCAAAAGGAACAAATACCAATTATGTACCGGCCTGTATGGGGACATCATAATTCTCCGGAAGGATTTATGAACTTCGGGAGTAAATTATATTATACAAAATTCATGGGAAAGTTTTACCCGTTATCTGCTATTATGGGAAATTGGCGATATCAGGGACTATATCTCGGAATCGGACCTGGCTTTTATTACGAATCGTTTGAAAGAAATATAGACCATTTTGGGATGGCACTTTTTACCGATGTGGGGTTTCAACTCTTCGTGAATAACCGTTTTTCAGTGGGAGTTGAAGTTGAGATGAATTTACTGGGCAATCTGAATTCATATCAGGAATTTCCGGAACCTCCCGGCACCAATGAAAATGTGCGTTTCAATAACTCAATCAAAATTGGCTATCTCTTCAAT
>JBGSYX010000388.1:0-2073 GCA_041750735.1 Cyclobacteriaceae bacterium | reverse complement strand
GAACAAGGGCGGAATTAATATTATCGTCACCTATGAAGCTTTCGGATCAAAAATATTCGGAGAAGCCCGTCAGGAAGTTATTTTTTCCCGACATAAATCCGAAAAAGGGAAACCGGCCAAATGGTTATCTGTTCCTTTAATACTTACTTCACATAGCTGGGAAAACGGCAAAAATGAACTGTCACATCAGGACTCTTCTATGGCCGAATCAATGTTCGGAGAAACATCGGATATATCACGGGTATTCTTCCCGGCCGACTACAACGTATCGGTAGCAGTTATGGAACAACTATTTAAGACCCAGGGCCAGATATGGACTATTGTCGTTTCCAAACGGGTTACGCCACTCTGGTTTACCAGAGATGAATCCAGAACACTCGTTGCCAATGGCGGTATGGTTGTTCCCTGGCTTGGTCATAAACAATCCGAAAGCAAACTCTGTTTTATCGCCATGGGTACATACCAATTAATGGAAATCATGAAAGCTTCCACACGATTAACAGAAAAAGATATTCCCCACCGGGTGGCATACATTTTAGAACCGGGAAGATTCCGCATGCCACGGAACGAAGGAGAAGAACACCACCTGGCTCCGGAAGATATCCGAAAAGCAATTTTTACCCCTGAGACCCAATCATATATTATGGTGACACATACCCGACCTGAATTATTTATCGGTGCACTCACACATCATTTCCAAGGGAAAACCATCAGAGGAGTTGGTTTTATTAATCAGGGGGGGACCCTCGCAGCTGATGGCATGCTTTTTGTAAACCGGTCATCATGGGCACATTTATTGCAATATGCTGTCCACGCACTAAACAAGCCAGAGAACGATGTATTATCCAACGAAGAATTAGACGCCTTAAACGGTAAACGTACTCCGGACGGTATCATTCACTCCGAAAAACGTATTTAATACAGGAGTTAATTTACGGAAATATTCTGCACGTATATACACTCGGGGATATAATACGAATAGATGTTATTGAAATTATTTAAATCACACCGCAGTCTTATACTGCTTTTCTGTTTCACGCTACTTCTACGCCTTTTTTGGTTAGATAAAATTCCTATTGGAATCGTTCACGACAATATCAATTTCTCTTTAAACGCCAAAGCAATTTATTACACTGGTAAGGATGTTAGCGGAACATGGAATCCCTTCATGCTTACGCCTGTTCCGGATGAATTTCCCCAAGCAGAACTCCCCTATGCAATTATTGCACCAGTGGTCGGCCCGTTGCCATTTTCTCTCATGGCAATACACGGTTTTTACGCATGTATAAATACATTGCTGGTAATTCTAATTTTTCTCATTGCCGGTTCTCTATTTCCACCAGGACAGTCGCTTATCATTGGCATTGTAGCTGCAATTAATCCGTGGAACATCTTCTTCGGCCGCACAGCATTTGAGGCACCGCTGGCACTCTTTTTCTATCTTTTGGCCTGGTACATTATTATTAAAGCGAAAGCTTGGAGTAAACTCTTCGCCCTTCTGCCGTTGTTTTTTGGATTTTATACCTACATGGCTTATAAAATATTGCTTCTGCCATTTATTACCGTCATACTCTTCCATACCTACGCACAACTGCATCATCGTGAAGACAAACGCCCGTATATACTTCTATTAGCTGGTTGTATCGGATTATTTTTCTTCTTTGTAGTTTCCATCCGAAATCAGCAGACATCGGTAAGACTATCGGAACTATCTGTTGTGAATACGGAAAATGTTTCCAACATCGTTAACGCAGAACGCAGGTTTTCTTTAGAACCGAAAGTAACAAATATACTTTCGAATAAATATTTCCAGACAATGAAGGCAGCTATGAGTAAATATTTTGGTGCGTATTCGTTCGAGTACTTGTTTGTCTCAAACGAAAATATTCCTCACTTTGCACTCTGGAATCACGGATATCTGTATTACGTAGACATCATATTTCTGGTACTGGGATGTTGTTTCGTTTTTGCTAAACAAAGAAAATTTTGGTATGCGTGCATGACAATACTAATCATGGCACCAATTCCAAGTGTACTTAGTGCTGTGAGCATTTCGTATTCTCAACGGTCTTC
>JBGSYX010000387.1:0-10844 GCA_041750735.1 Cyclobacteriaceae bacterium | reverse complement strand
TTGATGATTCCGTAATAGCTTCGTCATATATGATGTCCGCAATGGAAATATACCATCGAAAAGCGAAAAAGCCCTGGAAATAATATTGTCTGACAGAATGGAAGGATACGAAAATGAACATGGCAAATAGGTGAACGAATTACCAATGAATCTGAAATAAGTTCAATCCTAAAGAACGGAAACAAGTATGGGACAACGCCCTAGTATAAAACTTTAGCAAAGTTAATATTCGATTTATTACTTTTTGATATGGCGATTTCAATAGAGTACAAATTCACTAAATACAAATTCGAAAAGAGCATTAATGATCCAATTTCGAAAGAGAGTTATTCAGTCTTGAAAAATAATAAAAAACAGTTTCTTAGAGAACTTAAGAAGGCGATACTCAAACAATTCAATCAAGGTCAAGGAAAAATTAGTAGGATTGCTTTTTTTATTATGATAGTCTATTTATCAATTGGAATTGTCATTCCAATTCTTGCATTTATTAATTCTAATTTATTTGATAATCTCGAAAATTCGGAAGTTTTCATATCAATATTTGGAATAATGATGCTTATTGGACTTGGCTCGTTATCGCTTGGCTTTGGCTACTATAAAAGCAGAGCATCAATAAACAATTACATTGAATGTATGGAGATTTATTATACTGCACATGCAAAATATGTTAATGAATCATCGGACTATGAAAGTTATCTTGGAATTTTGGATGAGGCAATTAAGCGAAAACGGATAAAAAAAGGTTAGTAAACTGGTGTTAGCCTCTTGATAAGTTAAAAGGTCTCTATTTTTAACCTTTTCGAATAGTCAAGCCTAATACCCCTGGAAAAAGCTGAAAATTACTAATGCTTATTTGCAAGCAAAAAGAATTATGGACGAATTGGAAAAAATCGATAGACACAAATCCTTCAATGATAGGTTCATCAGGTGGCAGCAGCTAACAATTGGACAATTATCGTTTACCAACAATCTCTTTCTGGGATTTAATCTTGGATTTTTAGGATTTTTAATAACACAATCTGGACTAACTTTTTGTACTGTTTGTTGGATATGCACTATTCAATTATTGGCACTACTAGGACTTGGAACCTCATTTATCACTGGAGTACTCTTAGTTATTAACCGACTAAAGGATTTTAGAAAAACAACCCAACTCGTAAAGAGTCGGAAAAAGAAGTTTGAGATTCAGTACATTTTGAGGACATCAGATAATATTGAAGCTGTGAAATCCACAATTTCAAATTTGAAAACGGAAACCGACAAACTAGGCAGGGTCACATGGTCTCTATTGAATTGGCAAGTTTGGAGTTTTCTGATTGGGACGTTATTAGGAGTAGTTTATATCGTCATAACAAAGAATACCTGTGGCTAATCCCTTTTTGAGGCACGGCGTATTCAAAAATACTTTGCTGTGCCGGAAGAGTTTAAGGCTGGTGAAGAGCAGAGATAATGCAAGGCTCAAACTTATAAGGAACTATTTTTGCAAAACGAGTATACCAACCTGGCCATAGGGCGGATAAAAAAACATTATGAAACGTCATCGCGAGGAACGAAGCGATCTCTGTTATAGCAAGAGATTGCTTCTTCATCGCCCTGAAAAGAGGGCGAATCATCGCAATGACGCCGGTTTGTACTCGGCCAGTCACTTTTTCGTTTTCCTCCGCCTTTACTAATTCCTGCTTTGTAGCTCAATCCATATCTCGATAAAGATCAAATGAGAGCGTATTATGAGCTTCAATTGCTGGAGTCGTGAGCTAGAATGGTTATGAAAAAATGAAAAGCTACTTCAAAATAATCAGCTGACTTTAGCTATTTCTTCATACAATCTCCCCTGCCAGGTGTCGCGTTCGGCGAGTTCTTTTTCTACCATCTGCATCACTTCGAAATTCTTTAATCCCCAGTTTGGCGCAATGAGCAACTCTTTGGGCGACTGATTAATAAACCGGTCAACTGAGATTTCAGGCCGCAGATTTTCCAGAAACCTGATGACAAGGTCAATGTATTCCGCTAAGGTAAACAACTGGAATTCGGATGGATTTCGGGCGTATTCTACGGCAAAGGTGGTGCTCTTGATAATCTGCAGTTGGTGGAGTTTCAATGTGTCGATCGGGAGGGCAGATATTTTTCCCGCATGCGACAGCAGCTCATCTTCCGATTCACCAGGCAGTCCTAGGATCAGGTGTGCGCCGGTATGGATATTTCGCGCTTTTGTTTGTATGATCGCGTCAACACCTTCACCAAAGGAATGCTGCCTGTTGATCCGATCCAATGTCCGGTCGATCGTGCTTTCCAGGCCGTACTCTATGGAGACAAATGCGTCTTTTGCCAAAGCGCCAATCATATCCAATATTTCATCATTCACACAATCCGGCCGTGTGCCAATCACTAATCCATCGATTTTCTCATGTGCGAGCGCTTCCGTATAAATGCTTTCCAAAAGCGCCAAATCCCCATAGGTATTGGAATAGGACTGGAAGTAGGCGAGAAACCGCATGGTTGGGTATTTGTGCGCGAAGAATTCCATGCCTTCATCGATCTGCTGAGTCACAGAAGATGAGGGAATGCAGTAGTCGGGGCGGAAGGATGTATTGTTGCAATAGCTACACCCATGGATGCTTTTTGTGCCATCGCGGTTCGGGCAGGTGAAGCCTGCGTTGATGGATAATTTCTGGATGCGCTGACCGTTGAATTGCTTGCGAATCCAGCTTGCGTAATCATTGTATCGCCTCGTATGACCCCATGGGAAAATGATGCTTTCTTTGGTCATAAACTGAGGTTGATATCGAAAAGCGCATCAAGGATTTCCTTTACGATATCTTTCCGGGCGGTGGCATCATTGTCTGATTTAATGTCAATATTATTGACAAATATCCATGTCTGTCCGTCGATCTCGATATACCCCACATACCATCCAATGTCCTGCATCCGAACCGCCCAGCCGGTTTTTGCCCGGAGGATATATCGGTTGGTTTGATCTACGATAAGAATTTTCTTCACGGTATCCATGTTTTCTTGCCTGAAGGGGAGATCGTCAGTGATCAGTTTTTTGAGGAATTCCACTTGTTGCTGGGGAGTTATACGTATGTCGCCTTCCAGCCAGAAAGTGTCGATCACCGGACCGGCTTTCATGTTTCCGTAGTGCATTTTGGTGACATAATCCTGCATGCGTTGCGGCCCGATTCTTCTCGCCAGTTCCTGGTAAAACCACACCACCGAGTACTTCATTGCTGTTTGAAGATTTTGATCTTGGTTCCATGCAGGGATTTGTCGCTCCACACCATCCCAGGGGATTATCTCTTCTGCTCCGGAAATAGCTCCGGTTTCCAGGGCTATGAGCGAATTGGGAATTTTAAAGGTGGATGCCGGTAGAAAGGGTTCATTGATTCGTGCCGGTTTGTACATAATGGCGGAGTCTTTTTCCAGATGATAAAGAATGAAACAACCGTCGATTTGCCGCTTTGAGAATGCCTTTTCCATGACCTGAAGTGTTGAGCCATTGAGAGGATTGTTTTGTGCTGGAGTTTGAGCGGTATTTTGAGCAGCGCAAACCTGTGAGAGAAGAATCAATGAAAAAATGTGTCGGAATGTCATGGGAGGATTTTCTGGATGCTTTATGAGGAAATAAAGGAAACTGTAATTGGTTGTGTCTTAAATCCCAAAGATGATAGGTTTCACCCCTTGAATCTAACTTTTTACCAGATTAATTACTGTCGTGAACGAGGCCAGAAAATAGGATAAAGTCAACAACTTAAGATATGACTCAACAGGCAAATCTTTTCTTGTTTTCATCATGATTAAAATAATTCCCGATATTAAAACTATGGGGTATAAGAGCTTTCCATCTCTGCTATCAAATACTATTGCTAAAATATAAATAGCTAGAATGGTCGTTGACATTAAAATACTAAAAGAAAGCAGGTAAAGGTTTTTCTTTTTTGTATTGTCAATAACTAATTGAATTAACATAAGTATCGTAGTGAATTCTTCTATTAACCCCAATGCGTCTCTCCCAGCAATACGATAGATACTCAATATTTCCCCTATAGAACCTAAAAGGTATCCTAGGAGAAGAGCAATAATATAATATCTTTTTTCTGTGCTAATTAGGTAAGTACAGTATATGATTGACAGCGTAATGAGAATTAATTGAACATATTGTAATAATTCAGGGTTGTGGTCAGAAATCGACCTATACAATCGTGAGGCAAATCCAATAACAAGTATTGATAAAACTAAAAAGCCTTCTTTTTTCATAAAAAAACTAATACGGCGTCATACATCTCACACCCCAAACTGCCCCAAAGGATGGTCGAGATGCCTGGCAAACATATTGTTCTAGTCTGTGATGGTGTTTGTGCCAAAGAGGTAAATTTTGATCTTTTCTGGATTTGTAAGCACATCCCAGATTTTTCTGGAATTGGTTGAAATATCAATACTTGCGAAAATAACTAAATTTTGGTCCATGGCGTGAATAAAGGTTAATGATAGGTTGGTAATAGATAATATTTTACCAATGTACCGAATTCGAATCGATAACATCAAGGAGTTGTGGCCCAATTCGTATCCCGTTTCATTTCATTGCAAAGTTCATTATCTTAGGTTGGACATTTTGTATACCGAACCCCCTGATCAACCCATTTAATTATGAAAAAGCGAGAATTTGTCAAAGCGTCTACTCTTGCCGTTGCAGGAACGATATTTAGCCCGGTGATTTCCTGCCTGCCAAAAAGCAAAGTAGAATCGCAAGCGCCTCTAATAGTGGAGCGAAGAAACTGGGGGCAAAATGTTGTTTTCAAAGCAAAGAATCTTGTTCAACCGTCTTCTGTCGAAGAGCTTCAGGAACTGATGAAAAAGGGTGGATACAGAAAAGGACTTGGTTCAGCGCATAGTTACAATGATATTGCCGATAGCCCAACAACCCAGATTTCCCTGAGGAATCTCAACAAAATTGTCGCGATAGATGAGACCAACCGCACAGTAACCATTGAAGGTGGGATCAAATATGAAGAACTCGCACCACAACTCCATGAAAAAGGCTATGCCCTGCACAACCTGGCATCTCTGCCACAAGTGACCGTGGCCGGCGCCTGCTCCACCGGAACGCATGGATCCGGGACGAAAAATGGGAACCTCGCCACGGCTGTGAGAGGGATAGAGATCTGCCTGACCGATGGGCAGCTAGTGAGCCTGAGCCGGGAGAATAATCCGGAAATTTTTGATGGTGTGATTGTCAGCCTGGGTGGGCTTGGAATCGTCACCCGCATGGTACTGGACATACAGCCAACCTATGATGCGCGACAGGATATTTTCCTTGATTTACCATTTCAAGCAGTAGTGGAGAATTTTGATGAGATCATGTCCAGCGGATATAGCGTGAGCCTGTTTACCAAATGGCAAAACGATATAGTGGACCAGGTTTGGATCAAGCGCCGGATGGATCAGCCTGTGAAAGAACTGGGTACAAAATTTTTTGGCGGAAAATCATGTGATCGAAATATTCACCCGATCATGGATTTGTCCGCTGGATCATGCACGGATCAGATGGGCAAACCAGGGCCGTGGTACGATCGATTGCCACATTTTAAAATCAATGCAATGCCATCCGCCGCCGAGGAGCTGCAATCGGAATTTTTTGTTCCCATTGCTCATGCCAGAGAAGCCATGAAGGCCATTGCCCCACTCGGCGACAAGATTTTACCATATCTGTATATTTCTGAGATCAGGACCATTGCAGAAGATAATCTGTGGATGAGCCAGGTTTATAAGCGGGCCAGCGTGGCGATACATTTTACCTGGAAATCATATTGGCCGGAAGTGCAAAAACTTCTACCTGAGATAGAAGCGGCCCTCGCGCCATTTGATGTACGTCCGCACTGGGGCAAACTTTTTACGATGGATGCAGCAACGCTCCAGAGGTCGTACGAAAAGTTCCCGGGTTTTCTTGAATTGCTAAAAACCTACGATCCGGTCGGTAAGTTTAAGAATGATTATCTTAATCGGGTTGTTTATACGTAACGGCCAGGCTAGCATGTGTAAGGATTAAAATATTGCATTGGCTTTGGGCGCCGTAGCTTAAGCGAAGGTGATCCAGTGCGTTGGCTACATTTTGATCCCCCGAAAACCCAGACCGGAACCGCTTTAAAAACTTTCATTAAACCCCTATGAATGCGCACCATTGATGTGAGGCGTGTTTCATTATTATGCGGGTTTAAGATTCAAATTTCCACCGACTGCCCTGAGAACTTTTAATATTGTTTCGAATTGAGGTTTAGCACCTTCAGACAAAGCTTTGTAAAGACTAGGTCGGCTTAATCCGGTTTCTTCGGCAATTTTTGACATTCCGAGAGCCTTGGCAACATAACCTAAGGCTGTCACAATATCATTTGAATCTCCTTCTTCCAAAACGGTGTTCAAATATTCTTTTATCATTTCATCGTTGTCTAAATATTCAGCGATGTCAAATTTTGTGATCTTCTTCATGTCCATTTATTTTAAACCTTTCTTATATGCTGACCAAATTTGCTTTGCTTTTTCTATATCTTTTTGTTGGGAGGATTTATCTCCGCCATTTATTAATAAAACCATTTTTTCTTCATGTTCTTTAAGATAAACCCGATACCCTCTTGCGTAATGGATTCGAAGTTCGCTTATTCCTTCTCCAACAGGTTCGCAATCTCCGAAGTTGCCATTTTGTTCTATTCGTTGAATTCGAAATAGTATTTTGGTCTTAGCTCTAATGTCTTTGAGCTTCCGGAGCCACTTGTCAAATTCATCAGTCTTTTCAACTAAATACATACGTAAATGTATTCACTTGGATACATAATTGCAAGTTTGAAATATTTTTAAGGACTGCCTTATATTGGAATGTCTCACAGCGGTACTGATAGCATGGTTAGGGATTAACATTTTTTACTGGCCCTGCAGGTTTGCTACTTTTCTTACAGAAAGGCAGGTTTTGATAGGGTCTTTCAAAAAACAAAGAATCACGGAAAGTCACTCACTTTAGTCCAGCCTATTTCGGAGTTGTGCAACAGCTACCATGGTTATGTGGATTTTTTTTAATTAATACCATTGTCAGAATTGGTGGAATCCCCAAACCAAGAATTAGCAGTCCATATTTTATCAGTCCAAATGTCATGATGAATCCAAACGACCAAGTCGCTTTTGTTTTATCAGCTTTTAGAATTAGTTCGTTTGCGTCTGCAGAATTGTCCAAATACCATTAGGTTGTTAAAAATATCAGACTAAGTCGATAGAATCCGATAGCTTTGAGATTTCTATATTTTGGACTTGTCATTTTTTAATTTCGATAAGGCCATTGTACTAACCTAAATTCCACATAACTACATTATATAACCACCTACTACTTAAAGTAGCTTATAACCGTAAAATTAAAAATAACCCATTCAAAGCTAAAATATGAAATTTTAGATGAATGCTCTGAGTCGTTGAATTACATTTCATTTAAAATATCAGGCTAGCTCAACTGATATTCACACCCCAAACTGCCCCAAATGATGATCGAGATGCTTGGCGAACATGTTGTTCCACTCGGTCTTGGTGAGCTTGCCGAAGGAATGTGACTCACGGCCATCAAAATAGTTAGCGCCCAACTCCTGGGTTTTTTTGATATAACCGATCAGTCTTTTTTTCTCTGCCTCAAAGTTTTTATGGTCGGATATAATGAATACCGGTGCCGTGCGGATGTTTTTCTTATAGGGTATTTCGTTGACCACGGATTGTTTTACGAGCAGTTTCAGGAATACCTTCATCAGTGCATTGGGCTTTGGATGCATATTTTCATAGGCCAGTTCATAAGTCACGTTGCAATGGGCGAGCATCTGGTCCACAGACATCTTGCCCCATAAGGGTTTGGTATCTGGTGTGAGTTTGTTGATGCGGGCGATGACGGACTCCGTTTCTTTTTTGTCGAAGATGTTGATCATGGTGTTGAGCAGTTATTTATTGAAATGGTTTTTTATCATGGAACACAAAGCTGATAAAAATCTAATATGTCGGGTTTCGTCGTGTGTCGAAAAGAGCCACGATTCTCACAATATGGCCGGTGACTTTGTAATATATAACGGTCTGTTTTGTGAGTACCGATCGCCGTATGTTAGCTTTCTTTTTTGTTCTCGGAAAAAGTCTTGGGTTGATTTCAATCAGATTAAGCCTTTTATCCAATTTACCGACAAAACTCCGGATTTCCTTTTCTGACCAGTTGTCCTGAAGATAGGCTATGATGTTTTTGTAATCAGAAACAGCACTTTCGGACCACTGGATTTTATAGCCATTTTCCATAAAGCTTTTTCACTTCCTCATGTGGTATTATTCTTCCAGCTTTAATATCGGCCAGACCGGCATCGATAGCATTTTTTTCAGCTTCTGAAATCTGGTCCCACCAATCTGTTTTTGAGCCGCTGTCTTTGAGCAATTTAAGTCGCTCAATAGCAGTTTCGTCTTTTAAAGTTGTAACCCACTTGATTATTTCAAGCTTATCCTTTTCAATATTTACTTTGGCTGTACTTGTTTTCATAGTGAGACTAATTTAGCAATCATTTAGCTATTCCGCTATAAAGTGTTTCACCTTCTTTACTTAGATTCAGGCTATCCCAGCAACACTCCGGCCAGGGTGCCCGTGATCATGGTGGCGAGTGAGCCACCCAATAAGGCCCGAAATCCCAGTCTGGAGATATCTCCCTGTCGCATTGGAGCCATGCCGCCGATACCGCCGATTTGTATGGCGATGGAGCTGAAATTGGCAAAGCCGCAAAGGGAGAATGTTGCGATGACGATCGATTTATCCGCCAGAAGTCCCTGGCTTTTCATGGCCGCCAGATCGATATAGGCCACGAATTCATTGATCACCGTTTTTTGCCCGAGCAGACTTCCGACATGAAGCGTATCCTGCCATTCCACACCCATGGCAAAAGCAAATACGCGAAACAGGTTGCCCAATACGTATTGCAATGAGAGCCCGTCGAATGTGCCACCGGTAGTATTTTTAATGACCTCATTCAGACCGGTCATATCACCGATCAGATCCTTTAATATGAAATTCACTGCAGCGATGATGGCAATGAATGCCAGAAGCATAGCTCCGACGTTGAGCGCAAGCTTCAATCCGTCTGTAGCGCCCCTGGCAAAGGCGTCAATCAGGTTTACACCGGTTTTTTCTTCGTTGATTTGCAGTTTGTGGTTCAGCCTGTCGTAATGGGTTTCAGGCACTAACAGCTTAGCGACAACAATGGCCGCAGGAGCGTTCATAACGGAAGCGCTTAAAAGAAATGTAGCATATCTTGTCTGCTCAACTGTATCATTTCCGCCGAGGAATGCAACATACCCGGCAAGAACGCCACCGGCAATAGTGGCCATGCCGCCGGTCATGAGGCACATAAGTTCGGATCGGGTCATTTCCGGGATGAAGGGTCGTACCATCAGAGGAGCTTCCGTTTGTCCGAGGAAAATATTTCCAGCAGCAGAGAGACTTTCGGCGCCGGAGAGCTTCATGGTTTTAGACATCAGCCAGGCGAAGGCATATACTATTTTTTGAAGGATCCCCAGGTAGTACAATCCGGTGGAAAGTGTTGAAAAAAAGATAATCGTAGGCAGGACTTTCAGGGCAAAGATGAATCCGAATTTGTCGGTAGTGAGTAGTCCGTCAAAGAGGAATTTTGTCCCTTCGTTCGTGAAGTCGATCACCTTAACGAAGAATTTGCTGGCGATCTGAAATCCAGCGTTGACAAATTCTACCTGTGTAATCAACACTCCAAAGGTTATTTGCAACAATAAGCCCCCGGCAATGAGTTTCCAGTTGATTGCCTTGCGGTCTGCCGAAAAAATCCATGCTATTCCCAGTAAAAAGGCCAGTCCAAAAAATGCTCGTATGAAATCCATCAGGGATATAGCTAGTTGCGCTTGTTTATTTCGTCCCTGATTTGTGCAGCCCGCTCATAATCTTCCTTTTCTATGGCTTTCTGGAGCATTTCCATAAGTTTATCCATAGGCATATCCTTGATTTTTCCAGCGGGAGTGGAGGTAGTTTTTTCCTTTTTTGGTGGGGTCTTTTCTTCTTCTTTTGGTGATTCCGGTTCATCGTCCACTTCATCGGTAAGCTCGATGCCGGCCTCAGCCAAAATATTGTCATAGGTGTATATCGGTGCATTAAAGCGCAATCCGATAGCAATGGCGTCACTGGGGCGAGAATCTATTTCCGTGATTTTGTCACCGTCCTGGCAAACGATCTTTGCAAAAAAAACGCCTTCCTTCAGATCGCTGATGATGATTTCATTGATGGTAAAATTGAAAGTACCTGCGAATGATTTGAACAAATCATGCGTCATAGGTCGGTTCGGAGTTATTTTTTCGATTTCAATGGCGATGGCCTGGGCTTCGAACATCCCTATGATGATCGGCAACCTCCTTTTACCAGGTTTTTCACCCAACACAAGTGCGAAAGATCCACTCTGCGATTGACTGGATGAGAGTCCCAGTATTTCTAATCGTATTTTATTCACGTATTATCTCAGATTACAACGAATTATTTTTTTTTGTCAGCTTTGGCAGAACCTCAAAAGCGTCACCCACGATGCCATAATCGGCAGCTTTGAAAAATGGGGCTTCCGGATCTTTGTTGATCGCCACCAGCACTTTGGAAGAATTTACGCCTGCCAGGTGTTGGATCGCTCCTGAAATTCCGACGGCAATATAAAGGTTTGGACTAACTTTTACACCTGTTTGTCCTACATGTTCATGATGTGGCCGCCAGCCCATATCCGAAACAGGTTTCGAGCATCCTGTGGCGGCGCCAAGCGCTTTTGCCAGGTCCTCGATAATGCCCCAAT
>JBGSYX010000386.1:0-5671 GCA_041750735.1 Cyclobacteriaceae bacterium | reverse complement strand
TGATCATTATTCCGGCTATCGATATTATTGATGGCAAGGCCGTCCGCCTTACCAAGGGAGATTATACGCAGAAAAAAATTTACAACGAAGACCCGCTGGAAGTGGCGAAGATGTTTGAGGGAGCTGGCTTAAGCCACCTGCACCTGGTTGATCTCGACGGCGCTAAAGCTAAACACATTGTCAATCACAAGGTTTTAGAAAAGATTACTTCCCGGACTTCCCTAAAAGTCGATTTTGGTGGTGGTGTACAGTCCAATGAGGATATTGCCATTGCATTTAACTCAGGGGCCAGGCAGGTGACTGTTGGTAGCATTGCCGTGAAAAACCAGGAGCTTTTTGAGCATTGGATTGCGGTTTATGGGCCTGAACGCATTATTCTCGGTGCAGATGTGCTCGATGGCTATATTGCTGTCAGCGGCTGGCAGGAGGGAAGTGCCTGGGAATTGAATGCATTTATCGATAACTATCTAAGTAAATCCATCAAATACGTCATCACTACTGATGTAAGTAAAGACGGCCTACTGGCTGGACCTGCCCTTGAACTCTACAGTAAAATGACAGTGGATTTTCCACAACTCGCCATCATTGCCAGCGGCGGTGTAGCAAGTATGGCAGATATCCATGCCCTGGACGAATTGCCATTGCATGGTGTAATCGTCGGCAAAGCGATCTATGAAAACAGAATAAGCCTCATAGAAATACAGAATTTCATGGAAGGCAAATAATTGGTGTTGAATACTGGTGGTCGTACCATGTATTCATGATTATTGCAAAACCACTTTTGTAGACCGATTTTTAGATCGGAATTTGTTCGACCAAAACTTCGTTTCCTGCCTTATCGTAGTAAGTACAAGTCATTTCATTGATACTAACAACCCATTTGTTAATGCCTGATTTTGCACAGTCATTACAAAAAGTCGGATAGTCGGTTTTCCCTTGTTGGTGAGCTTTTATGTCAGTCTTAAACTGGTCAATGTTTGAGTCGTCGGCAATCGTTAAAGGTTTGTATTTCGCAGGACTTGATGTTCTGTAATCATTTTCGCCATAAAAGTCGGTATGTCCGTCTGCTACAAATGCCTCATAATATCTTACTCCCAATTTTTTAATATCCTGAATGTAATTGGGAAAGTCTGCACCTGATTTTACCTTGCTGTGAGCAACTTTAATTTGTTCTGCTGTAAACATTGTGGTCACTATGTCAAATTTTTTTCTACGGTCATTTGTAAACGATTGTCAAGTAAAATTTGTCCATCTTCAGACTTTGGTTATTCGGTAATAACATCAATTTCCGCATACCCAACCGTATTATCATTCTGTGTATTGCGCAATGCCCGCAACTTGATGTATCGGGTTTTTACAGATGCAAAGGACTTTGATTGCCACAGGGGATTGTTCTTAATATTTGCGAATTCACCTTCATCAACCAGTTTCCATTCCTGACCATCAGGTGAAACAAAAAAACTATAATTCGTAATAATACCAGTAGCCCACCAGTTTTGGTCGGGTAGGTACTTGAAGCCAATGACATTTTCTGCTTTACCCAAATCGATCACCAAATCAACTGGCATTTGCTGGTTTTTATTCTGGTACCACTGGGAATTTGCATTTCCGTCCAGAATATTGTAGGCGTTCTTATCCTCTATTCCAATAATTTTCCAGCGCTTGCGGGCAATGTCAAAACTCTCTTCGGAAACAGGGCTACTATTTTTGGTCACCGGATCATATGCCATGCACTTTACAACCAATTTGCCATCGTCTGTTTTAATTGGTTCTCTATATCTATTGGATGTTATCGTAGGGATGCTTCCATCCAATGTATAATAGAGTTGTGATTCAAAGTCGGCCGGAATCATGCGAACTTTTCCTGATTGTTCACGAACTATTGAAGGAGGGGCTAGAATCTGCGGGGCATTGTAAATTTCGATATTGGAAATAATCGGACAGCTTTTTGAATCAGTGATCGTTAGGCGAAGTTTTGTAGCCTGAACCGTATTGAACCGAAGGATACGTTTATAACCGATAGTTGTTTCTTTGGCAATTTCCTCCCATTCTCCGTTCGTGAGCACTTCTACGGTAAATGATTTCACGCGTTGCCCCAACTGGATGTATTCCTGAATCAAAAACCGGTTAAACGAAACTGGTTGTGAAAAATTCATAGTTAGCGAAGCAGTCTTTATATCATCATCTGTTGTCCAATATGTTTCGATATTGTGGTCAACGACCCTGTCGGCTCCAAATCTTTGATCGTTTCCCCGAACATGAGAGGCTTCTGTTTTAGAACCTTTGGCAAGGTTTAGGGCAAATGCCTCCTTTATTGCTTGTGCAAATTCCAAAACTACTTTTTCATCATACTCATGAATTAACCCATTTGGCATGATGGGTAAATTGAGAAGTAAGGTGCCGTTGCGACCAATGGAATTATAATAGATGTCCATCAACTGTGGCAGTGTTTTTACTTCAGTATCCTCTTTCTTATGGTAAAACCATTCGGGTCTGATAGAAGTATTTACTTCACCAGGAACCCAGGTGTCGCCATTTTCTAATCCGTGGCGAAGCATATTCTCAGGAACATCGCCTGTTGCATTCAGTAAACTCCAATTCGTTTCTCCTACATATCCCGATTCGGTTCCCACCCAGCGAAGGTCTGCTCTATCGCCCCCATCATTCCAGATCACAATGTTGGGTTGTAGTGTGCGTACAAGGTTGTATGTGTTTTTCCAATCATAGTAGGTAGTACGATCAATCTTGCGGGTTTCATTTGCTCCGCCGTAATATCCTGAACCCCCATTTGCACCATCGAACCACACCTCAAATACTTCTCCGTAATTCGTCAACAATTCAGTGAGTTGATTTCGGAAGTAAGTAATGTATTCTGGTTTACCGTAATCGGCATGGTTTCTATCCCAAGGCGACAGATAGACACCAAGTTTCAACCCGTATTCTTTACAGGCATCAGCCATTTCACGAACAAGATCACCCTTACCATCTCGCCATGGAGAATTCTTTACAGAGTACTCGGTATATTGTGAAGGCCACAGGCAAAAACCGCTATGATGTTTTGCCGTGATTATAATTCCCTTCATACCAGCCTCTTTGCAAATCCGGGCCCATTGTCTGCAATCCAAATCTTCAGGATTAAATATTGCAGGGTCTTCATCGCCATTTCCCCAAGCCATATCAGTATATGTGTTTACCGAAAAATGCACGAAGGCATAATATTCCATTTGTTGCCAGCGCAACTGGTTCTCATTCGGAATTGGCCCGTATGGCAAAGGAGCATTTACCTGGCCAAATGCAAAGCATGTTATACATACCAGAATGAGCAGGGGTGACAGAATTTTTTTGACACTCATATTCAGGGGTGCTCTGGTTAAATTGTTTTATTTTCTGATGATTACGAAATCTCTGAAGGTTTACTAAATCTGTAAGCGAATTTAAAGAATAAGTATTTAAAAGATTTTTTATCAGGTCCCTACTAATCTCCAACGAGTCGAAATATCTAAAGCGGTTAACCGCTTATTATAAACGTTTCTATCCTTTGTTCGCTGCAATTCAATTCATTTTCCAAAAGATTATTTGTCTTCTTCCCTGAATGGAATATAGAGGCAATAACCTAATCGGTTGCGAACTATTAGTAAAATTGTTTAGATCAAACTCAGGTTCTAACGGTGTCGTTTGCTTCATGTCATTACAAGTTGTGCCAGCTTTTAGTACCGGTAATTTTATGTTCACAACATTCTCCCTGGGTACTCCTAAATAGAAGTTATTGGCTGGTTGTACCATGGCATTGGTGATTCCTTCATTTCCCAGATCGCCGGCCAGGACCAAAGGCCCGTATTCAAACCAAACCAGGCTTTTGTCATCTGGCATTGAATGCATTCGTAGATTCATCGGAAGTATAACCTCTATCGCTGTTCCTTTAGTCCACATCCGATTCAGGGAAACGTAACCATTAACAGTTTTCAGAGCAGGTATTTTTTCGCCATCAACAAGCACCTCAAAACCTTCATCACACCATGCCGGAACACGCAGGAAAATAGTGGCTTCTGCCGTACCTTCCCTAATAACAAATTTGGCCCGCTGAGTTTGAAGAGGGTTCTGCTCCTGAATCATGACCAATCCCTTTTCATTCCAAGTCAAGCTTGAGGGAATATAAAGATTCACATAGAGCGAATCCTTATGCTTAAAATAGATTGACTCTCCGTATCTGACGTGATTTTCGTATCCAGTTCCAGTACAGCAATAGAACACTTCCTGATTAACATTGAAGGTTTTAAAACTCCCCGGTTCAATATGATAGAAGTAGCATGTATTTCCTGTTTCCTGG
Source organism: Cyclobacteriaceae bacterium (assembly GCA_041750735.1). GTDB lineage: Bacteria > Bacteroidota > Bacteroidia > Cytophagales > Cyclobacteriaceae > JAAUQL01. The sequence continues at coordinate 1,344 of JBGSYX010000386.1, read as the reverse complement.
TGAATGCTCCCCAAGATATAGTTAGTGAGCGCTCTTTCAACGTAGTCCGCATAACGACTGTTGGGATCGGAACAGAAAAGATCATTACTCAGTTTGATCATATTGTAGGTGCAGCAACTCTCGCCGTTTTGCTGTCCTAATTCAGGAGAAAGAGAGTCCGGTCCATAATTCCAGTGCTCAAGGTAACTGGTCTGACCTGTGCAATAACTCCGGTGCCGAGTTACCATTTCCCAAAAATTCCTGGAAGCATCAAGATAAAAACGCTGCCCGGTTACGTCATAGGTTCGAATAGCGCCAATAAACTGAGGGATTGTTGTATTTGCATGATTAAAGTTCGAAGTTAACCTATCATTGAGGATGTCTTTGTTATATGCAGCAGGTTTCAGTTTGTTATATTGATGAAATTTTAGTGCGGCATCTATAAGCCGCTTGTCACGAGTTATATTATATAGATTCAATAGTGATTCCACAATTCCTCCCTGCTCCATTTTGTCAAGCACGTACGACCAACTGTTCATGTCGGTTATTCGACTTGTCCGTTCAATCAGGTTGTTCCCGAATTCTTTGGCCATCAAAAGTGCGGTTTCATTTTTCGTAGCCTGATAGGAGTCAATCAACCCCTGGAAAATTTTGTGCAAAGTGTAATACGGAGCCCATCCATCACCAGTCTTATCTATGTAATCTACTTTGCTTTCGGGAAAAGCACTGAGATAACCAGTTTTCAAGGCTACCTGGCATTTTCGTAATTCTTCAATCAAATAGTTCAGTTTCTTTTCTACTGACTTATCACCAGTCAAGCCATACTCATAGCTCAGCGCAGAAAGGTAATGTCCCATGGTGTGCCCCCGCAAATCACAATCAGGTGCTTCCCATCCTTTGAGTGGCAGACAAGTTACATCGACGTGTAAACCGGCATTGATCCGAAAAGATCGCAATAGTTGATCCGGATTCAGCGCTTCAATTGCTTTTCTGTTTATTGTTTCATTTTGCCGGTACGGGCCAGAGAGTATCCGCACATCACGAACAGAAAACATTTCCAATGCCTTCTGTGCCAAAGCGTCTGACGAAAGCGCAGCTACATTGACCATCAAAAAGAAGATTGACAATTTCTTCATAATGAGTTATTGAATTTTATTTTCAACAAGTTTCAATAAATATCTTAAAACTAAAAGCGTAAAAGTTATTGAACTGGCCTTTCGAGGATCAGGCTTGTTTTAAAAGTTCTTTTCCAATTTTATGGGCTGATTTAAAATTCTGCCAGCGGTGGCGGTATGGACAGTAAGGGATAGCGGGCGATTGTCCTATCAAGGTACACGAAAAGTTGAAGCGGGCTACAACCCTTCG
>JBGSYX010000385.1:0-6466 GCA_041750735.1 Cyclobacteriaceae bacterium | reverse complement strand
TGTCTGGTCTTTTTCTCCATGGAATATCAGCGTAATCAGTTTTGCGTTACCGGGTGCAAATCATCTCACCGGCAAACTGCCGGCAAAATTAGAAAAAATCCATTGCCGTGGTGTTCTGATGAAACTTTAAAAAAAAGTATGGTCAAGATACTCTCTTCCCACATAGGGGATCTAACTGAGCCAGATGTACAGACCGATTGAAATCGCTGAAAGCAAAGCAAGATGAAGTCGCCAGTCAGTAAGTCCGGAAAATGGAGCGGATCCCTTTTTAAACCTGAATGTCGTTTTTTCCAGCTTATCAGGATGAGTTTTTTCAGTAAATGATGACACCCAAAACAGAACACCCGTGATGGCAAATGTGGCCCATAGCCCGCGATAGCCAAAGTTCAGCGTTAGGGGAAAGTGCAGGAAGGGAAACATTTTACTGCCGGCATCGGGCCCCATGAACTGATCGATGACGAATACCGTGGATATTATTATCCCAAATAGTACCGAGACTTTAGCGGCTGTGAGCGTTACCTTTTTACTGAGAATTCCAAAGAATATCGCCGGGAATACTGGAACTACCAGGTAGGCCGTAATTGTTTGCAGGTATTTGTACAACCCCTCCTCGTTTTTATAAACAATATAAGCGGCGCCAATACCGAGAAGCGTGGCAAAGAATATGACGATTCGACCGATAAACACCTGTCGTTTATCCGATATGTGCGGTTTAAATTCAACAATAAAATCACGGACAACGAGCGTAGAAACCGAATTTAATACTGCAATAAGTGAGGTGATAAGCGCCGCTATCAATGAGGCGAGGACAAGGCCTCGAATACCCTGCGGCAATAAGTTATTGAGAAGTACTACAAAGGTACTTTGAGTTTCTTCACCTTCCATTCCTGGGAAAAGGGCATAGGCTATTACACCAGGCAACGCGAAAATAAATATCGGTAACATCTTCAGAGAGACGGCAAACATAGCTCCCCACCGTGCGTGGTTCAGATTTTTAGCAGCCAGGGTTCGTTGTACATTCACCTGGTCGATACCCCAATAAAAAATTCCCGCATAGAAAGCTGTGGCCAGAATGCCCCAAAGCGGATACGCAGCATCATCATACGGTCGCGCTATAGTCATGGCCTCCGGAACTTTTTCCATTAATCCGGTCCATCCGCCCATTTTATCAAGTCCAATAAAAAGCATGACGGTCGCCCCGAAAATCATAATGAATGCCTGGAAGGTATCAGTATAAGCCACAGCAGTAAATCCACCAATCATCGTGAATATGGCCACAGCAAAGCCAATGAATACCACGGTTGTCATGACATTCCAGCCTAAAAGACTGTTGAGAACCAGCGCTCCTGCAAAGAGCGTAAAAGCCAATTTGGTCATTACGCTGATGATGAGCATGAGGCCGGAAAAAAACAGTCGGGCCTGGCGATTGTACCGTAACTCCAGAAACTCAGGTATAGTGAATACCTGGTTTTTGATATAATATGGGAATAAAAATGCACTGGCAAAACCAAGTGTAATAAAGGTGGTAAGCTCTACTGAACCTGCTGAAAGGCCATAACGATAACTGTCGCCCGATAAACCCACAAGATGCTCAGCACCGATGTTGGTAGCAAAGAGCGATGCGCCTACTATGGGCCACGAGATGTTTCTTCCTCCCAGGAAAAAATTAGAGCTGCTTTTACCGGCTTTGGATTTTTGGGCAATAAACAAACCTGCAAACAGGCTCCCAAAAAGCAGGATACTTCCAATTATCCAATCGAGGGCATTGAGTGAAATTGACAAGGGATGTTGGGTTATGAGTTATGAATTATGAGTTATGAATTATGTATGCTATTTGCTTATTCCTTTAGCCTTTACCCTTTAGCCTTTACCCTTTAGCCTTTAGCAATATAGCCTTACTAGTCGCCCGCCAGTTTATTGAGCCTCCTGATGGTTTCAATCATGGACCGTACGGTATGATAGTTTATTTTCCAGTTGTGGCTCATATGCGTCCAGATCGGGTCGCCCTGGCGTGTAAGCAGCGGCCACCATTCACCTACCTTATGGTTGATGAATTTGTCAAATACAAATCGGTGCACATTCAGGTAGACCGGCCAGAACTTATTATGATCGAATACAATGCAGGCCTGTACCAGACCAATGAGCATCTCAGCATGTTGCCAGAACTCCTTTGCGCGGTCATAAACACCGCCAGAATGCGAACCTTCTACAAAAACGCCACCCAATTCCCAGTCGATACCATCGGCCAGTGCGTGTTCAAACTCCTTCCTTATGGTGGATTCATAATTTTTTAATGGAACGCCCAGGACATCGAGAGCGTGCATCAACAACCAGGCAAATTCCACATTATGCCCATAGCTGGTATTGTCTTCGGCATTCCCTTTTGAGCCATCAGCTGTAAAACGGTCCCAGCCCCATACGATATCAAACTTTATTTGAGGCGCTACTTTCCAATCAGCATAAAACTGAGGTATACCAGTTCTATATTCCGGATGGAGGATTTTATCGCTGATTAGTTCGATAATCTCCAGAAGTTTGCGGCGGTGTAGTTCGGCTTGTGTACATTCATAGAGCGCCGTGAATGCTTCCATCAGGTGCATGTGCACGTCAAGTGTCTTTCGATCGCCCCCTTCCGAACCGGGACCTTTCAAAATCCAGTTTCTGTGAAACATTTCGAAATACCCTCCGAAGTGGGTATCAGTACAGTATTTCTGAACCAGATCAAAAGTCTTCAATGCATATTCTATCCCTTGCTTGTCGCCAGTGGCAAGTGTATATTCGCTAAGGCAATAGATGGCGAAACTATGTCCGTAAAGGATCTTTTCATCAATCAACACGTTTCCGGCCCGGTCGGTCATCCAGAAGAACCCTCCGTGTTTTTCATCCCACATTTTCCCAATGAGGAAATCGACACCATGGCGCGCCATTTCCGCAGATTTTGTTCCTCCATATCCATTCCGGTAAGCTGAAGCATACACATAGATGCTTCTTGCCTGGCCAAGCATCGATTTTTCGTCCAATCCTGTATCGTTGCCGTCCTTATCAAAATGAGTGATAAACCCACCATGCTTCTTGTCCATGGCTCTGTCGAACCAGAATGGCAGCAGTTCATTATTCAGGTGATGCTCGCACTCCGATTTGCAGGCACTTATCTGTTGTTTTATTTCTCCATTGTTCATGTTGCGATTGCTTGTATTAATGAATATACCAGGTAAAAATCCACATCATATCTATTGCATTTCAAGATAATCACATTCAAATAATTGGATATAATTAATACCCCATATTTACATCTACGGGCTACTGTGCCATGATTTCAACGAAGAAAAGGTTTTATATAACTTCCAGCAAATCAAGTCGATACCTCGAAAGTAAAAGCTTCAGAAAAAATAATTGTATTATTTGGTTACTTTATATAACTATTTTTGAATATACAGATGAATTTTGCTACGAAATATGCGAGGTTAGTAAAGTTTTAGTAGTCAACTTTTTAGTCATCTGTGTTCATTTTGTGTGGAAGCCCCGATTTATCGGGGCTTTTAATTTTCATGAAATAAAGAAATAGCGGATGGCCTGAATGATCCCAATCACCATCAGCAAACCCCCGATAGTTTTGCTGACATAATTATTCAGATTGGAAATATGGCGATTTATGAACATGCTCAGATAACTATATATGACAAGAATAATGTATTTCCCAATAGCTACGCCAGCCAAGAAAAGCCATAGTTTGGCAGAATAGAGTTCTAATACGTTGGCTGATTTGAGATAAGCCAGCACAAATATCCAGTAAGGAATGGATTGCGGGTTTAAGACCGCCACAATTAAACCGTTGAGGAAACTGGATCGTTTTCCTGTGGCATTGAGTTCGGATTGCGGCTTGTCTCTTTTGAGTACAAAATATAAACCCAGGATGAAAAAGAACAAAATCACCAGAAGTTTCAGCTCTGGAAATTCGTCAATTTTCCTTGATATAAGCTTGCCAAAGAGGATAGCGATGAAAGCCTGGCCAATTTCCACAAGCGCAGCTGCCAGACAAAACCGGTTTGCAGAAGGGAGATTTTTCTTGATGGTGAGCTCTACGACAGATAAATTAATCGGTCCAAATGCAACGCCACCGATTATACTTCCAAACAAACCGTAGAAAAACTGTATAAGCATCATCCGATGATCTTGCTGACAAGGGAAAAAGTTTACTAAACAAATGTATTAAAAAAAGTGGTATCGCCTATTGCAGTTGGTTCATGCGTTGGCTGAGGTTTACAGCAAAATCTTTGGTGAACTCAAACTCATAATCGTTCTCGTCCATCAGCCCAAGTTGTGCAAGCGCCTTTTGATAATACTCCCTCGCTATTAACTTGAGCTTTTGCTCCTCTTTCGTATCACAGCATTCCGCCTTTTCAAGTACCCGCTGTGCTTTATAATAGTAGGTTATGGCAAGTGCATACTCGCGGCTTCCATTGTCCTGGGCATTTACCATTCTAATCAAAAAATTAATTTCCCGGTCGAGCGAATCAAGCTTTTCTTCACCGGCGATGAGGCTTTCAAAATCGATTGATGTTGTTGATTTTTTGCCGAGACTGGCTTTTATGAAATCCTCACCGGACATGAAATCCTTAAGGGAGACAATGTTTGACTGCAACTGCCAATATGGGTCCTCAGGAAGATGTGACATCACTAAGATTTTTGGGTCAGCAAGAAAGAAAGCGGTAAGTTGATTTAGTGGCTTAATCGCATTGCCCTGAAGCGCCGTTTGGTAATACAATCCTCCCCAGGTGACATCAAGAAGTCGCCATTTTCCATCAATAAGTACGCTGTTCCAGGCGTGGTTCGGATATTCGAAAGAGGCACCTTCTTCACGAACGAATCCTTTTATCATCCGGCTTTCTATACCTATACTATTGCACATGCTGACAAATAATCTGGCAAATCCTTCGCACACAGCATTCCGGCGCTGCAAAGTTGATTCAGGTGACTGATCGGGGACCTTGCCAGAGGATAAGGCTGCGGAATCATACCGTACATGGAGTGCTATCCAGCTATAAATACTACTTACCTTTTCAACTTGGTTTTTAATCGTTTTAGTTAGCAGATGAGCAACATCGCTAACCGAGGCTGTACCGGGAACGTGCAGTAACAGCGCATTATGTGCTAATTGGGCCTGATCAATGTCTGGCGATGAGCTTGTTTTAAAAGCAACATCAGATGTATGGATGGTACTAAAAACAGGCACTTCCTCCCTGTTTTGCGAAAAGGAAACGATGCCGAGGCAGATAAATATTATAATTAAAAAATACCGCTTCACGAGAAGTAGATTTGTATTAAACCATTTCGAAAAGCTTGGACGACCTTCAAAAATGGGGACATAAATTTAAATACATGATTTAAAGATATGCACATAACAATCTATTTTATAGTACATTATATCATGACATGAAATAATGCGAATTTATCCGCAGCGCGTCGGCTTTATTGTACTTAATCAATATTGGAATGAATAACAAAGTGGGGAGAGTTAAACTTAGTCACGGAATGTTCATACTTTTCAGATATTCCATTGCTGGTCACTGGCAAAAAAAGTTGTTTTTTAGGGAATATTCTTACTCGGTGTGTGTCCATATCTTCATGCGATCATAAAAAGAACTTTTGAATGACTAAATTTTCACATACCCAGTCAAAATGGTTACATTTAAAAAAGAATAAACGATATGAAAGAAAGGCAGTGGTCTTTGATTTGCCATCTATCAGGATTGTCCGGATATGTTATTCCTTTTGGAAATATTATAGCCCCGATGGTTATTCGTTCATTGAAAAAGGGCCAATATCCTATGGTGGAAAGACATGCTAAAGAGGTGATCAATTTCCAGATTACATTTACAATCTGGATAGTGATAGCTGCGTTGTTTGTCTACTTTAATATTGGCATCTGGTTTCTGGTCATCCTGATCGCCGTTCATATTTCCCTTATGATTTATGCGGCCATAAAAGCGGAGGAAGGCATTTATTTCAGGTATCCGCTCACCGTGAGGTTTTTATAGAATTCTGAAAACAAAAAAAGCTACAGATCTGTAGCTTTCCGTAAAATCGATGCAATATGTCTATGGTTTTTCCTGTAAATCATGCTTTTGTCGTCTAATGGATCGATTGGCTATTCGCTGATCATGGCGTATATTTCTTCTTTCGTTAGGTGTAACCACACCATCAGCCTTTGCTACCTTTTTCTCTTGGTGTATGTGCCGCTGTTGATTTTTTAAATAGCTGGCTTCTCTTTGTGTTAGCTCACCATCGGCCACTCCATCTGCAATTCTTACAGTTTGCCTTGCCTGGGTTTTACCAACTTTTGGAGTACTTTGAGCTGTTGCAATTGCGAATATCCCAACCATCAATCCAAAAAATAATACTAACTTTTTCATGGTCTAAATAATTAAAGAGTGTATAATTTGTTTCTTTTTGTTGCTTAGAGGCT
>JBGSYX010000384.1:0-3951 GCA_041750735.1 Cyclobacteriaceae bacterium | reverse complement strand
GTAATTGAAGAATTGGCAGAGAAATACCGCATTGAAAAAGATCAAATTAGTTTAGTTGGGGTGGGTGGCGGAGCCGCAGCATTAATTCCTTATACTGCTCAATCCATGGGCCTTGACTACAGTATCCCAAAATATGCCGAGGTTATTTCTTCTATCGGCGTTGCCCTTGCCATGATCAGGGATGTAGTCGAAAGAGTTATCCCATATCCTACAACTGAAGATATCTCCCGGATAAAAAGAGAGGCAGCTGCTCTAGCTATCAAAAATGGAGCTGTGCCTGACACGATAGAAGTTCATATAGAAATTGACCCCCAAACTTCAAAAATAACAGCAATTGCGCTAGGGTCCAACGAGGTGCAGGTAACAAATTTATTACTAAACTGCAACGAAGAGCAAGCAAAACAACTTGCAGCTGACTCAATGCACGCAAGCCCTGTGGATGTTCAGACAATTCTAAAGAACGAATTATTCTACATTTTTGGACGTAGAATTGCGGATAAACAGCAGCTTCGCCTGGTTGACCATAGAGGCTTTATTAAAGTTCAGTGCAGCGACGGAATTGCTGTATCCTGTAAAGCTGCCGATTGGGAAGGCGAAGTTAACAAGCTGTGGAATGCAATGCTAGCCTATAACCATGAGATGGAACGTACACCTGATATCTACCTTTGTAACGGTGGAAAAGTTTTGGATTTCTCTAACACAATCAGTCTGGATCAACTCCTCATCATTATGCGTAGCGAGTTCCTTGAAGTTACAACAGATGAGGAGATTATCATCATAAGCGCGCGTACTGAAATATTATGATTAGGCAATGGGTTGACGACCTATTATCCTTTACCGACGATGATTGGGCCAGATATTCCTTTAACAGAGATCCTCTTGTTGGTAGATTATCCCATGCTTGCCAGGTGGATCATCGTCAAAAAACTATCGATAGCGCCTTAGCTTTAACGATGCGTCTACGCAAGGATTATAAATACAATGATATACACCATTTAGCGACCCAGCTAGGGATTAGGGTCTTGAAAAAAGAATTTTTAAGTAGCAGTGGTTATTCTGTGTTTGCATTCTTTGAGGAGCCGGATACTATAACTGTTTATTCAGACAATGCTGAAGCAACAGACCGAATATTGTTACAACATGCGCTTTATGAAATGGTTGGTTATGTTAGAACTGCCGACCTACTACTTGCCCATGAGGTGTATCACTATCTTGAAAAGCATGTTCCAGATATCTACAGTGCACAAAAACATCTAACCCTTTGGAATATTGGATTGATTAAAAATCAAAGCCGCATTATTTGTCTTGAAGAGATTGGGGCAATGGCATTCGCAAAAGAAGTAACTGGTCTCAAATGTTCCCCATATCTGTTTAACGTAATAATGATGTATCCCCAGAACCCACAACGAGCAAAAAACATTTATGAAAATTATATGAGAGTAAAACCAATATCAAAGGAACTATCATGTTGATCCTTCTCATTTCAATTGCAATTTGCACAATACTTGTCTTTCTAACCGTCATTCTCATTAAACTTAACCAATCCAAAAAGGTTGAAGGTGAATTACTCCGGTTATCTGAAACACGATTTACTGCTGTTATGGGAGGTATGGCAATCGCCATGGGCTTTTTCATAATTTGCATGAAATATTTAAATACCTCATTAGTTGGCAATGATCTAACCTCATACATATTTGTGGGTATTTTTGCTGTAGGCTGTACTTTGGTTGGCTGTGGAATATTATTCTACACATTTATCCAAAAAGTCATTGCGTATGAGGATAAGATTGTTTTTGTTTCAATATTAGGAAAATCCAGGGAACTTTATTGGAAGGAGATTGTTGAAATAAAAACTACATTTATATCAAATAAAGTTACGCTTATAGGAAATAAATCAAAAATTTATGTAGGAGGTGAACCCAAGAAATACAAAGAGTTTTTAAAAATCGCAAAAAAGAAAATCAAACCTGAAGTTGGTAGTGAGGTTTTACAAAATCTATTAAATCGCTCACTAAGTTAATAAACACTAGTCTTTGCAACATAAACTAAATAATTTTCAAAATATTAATGGAGGAAATAATGGCTGAATGGAATAATGACAAAGAACTTTTCGAGATTATGAAAAAAGAGATTTATACAGGCGTTCTGTGCGATATGTTGGATACCATCGGTTACAGTCACCAATACCTTCCCCGTGAAATTCAATCCCTACGACCTACTAACATAATGGTGGGAAGAGCATATCCAACTATTATTTGCGATGTTTACGGTGAGCAGGAAAAACCACTTGGTCTCTTACCGGATGCGGTCGATCATATCGGGAAAGACGAGATCTATATTGTTACCGGCGGTGATCGTCGATGCAGCTATTTCGGTGAGATCATGACAGCCAAGATCCTAAAAAACGGTGGTGTGGGTGCTGTTATCGATGGATATATGCGGGATACCCGTCAGGTATTAGAGCAGAAAATTCCTGTATTTTCAATGGGGCGTGATGCTCAAGGTTCAATTTATCGAAATCAGGTTATCCGTTATGGCTGTCCTGTTGAAATTGGAAATATAAAAATAAATCCGGGTGATTTGATTTTTGGTGATATTGACGGTGTTGTTGTAATTCCCAAGGAGATCGAAGAGAAAGCAGTATCGATCACCTTGGCAAAAGTACGGGGTGAACGGGATACTCGTGCAGCAATTGAAAAGGGAATGTCAGCCGTTGATGCTGTCAATAAATTCGGAGTTTTCTAATAAATGACCTCAGCTTTTGTCAGGTAAAATAAAAGAAACTTTTAGCTCATCAAGAAGGTGGCTAGGGTTATTAATAATTTTGGCCACCTTTTCAACAACGCAACAGACGCTGTAAAATCAGAGGTTATTATGAAACCACTTGAAATTATTGGCAACGCTGGACTTGTTCCTGTTATTGTAATAGAAAATGCTGACGACGCTGTTTCTGCCGCAAAAGCGTTGTTGGATGCAGGTTTGGATGTAATGGAAATTACCATGCGCACCTCGGCAGGCATTGAGGCAATTAAGAACATTCGCTCATCCATTCCTGAAATGTTAGTCGGTGCTGGAACAATTCTCTCGATCGAAAAGTGTAAGGAAGCGGTAGATGTGGGGGCTCAGTTTATTGTTTCACCGGGTATCAATCCTGTGATTGTAGAATGGTGTATTAAAAATGAAATTGTTGTTATTCCTGGTTGTGTAACACCGACTGAGATAGAAACAGCCCTGGGGTTAGGAATTCAGATAGTTAAGTTTTTCCCTGCAGATATTTATGGTGGGGTTAATGGCTGCAAAGCTTTATATGGCCCATATCAATCAGCAGGAATTAAGTTCATCCCCACAGGTGGAATCAATAATGATAATCTCGCCGACTTCGCCGATAAACCCTTTATTCACGCAATTGGTGGAGGATGGCTTTGTAAAACCGCAGATACATCTGGTCATCATTTTGAAGCAATCACAGCAAACGCAATAAAGGCCATCGATGTCCTTTTAGGTTTTGAAATCGCTCATGTGGGTATAAATCAAAATACTCCTGAAGAATCCGATTTACTTGCCGTCAGTTTCAACAAAGCATTTGGATTTCCTGTAATAAAAGGAATAAGTTCGAATTTCGTAAGCAGTCAAATTGAAATTACCAAATCCAGATATCTAGGTTCAAATGGACACCTGGCAATAAAAACCAACAGTATTCCCCGAGCTATTCACTATTTGAAACTGAGGGGTATTGAGGTTGATCTGGAAACAGCAAAATACAAGGGAGACGTAATGCTGGCAGTTTATTTGAAGAATGAATTTGCAGGTTTTGCTGCGCATCTTTTGCAAAAATAAGGAGTATTGGTTATGAAGATTTTAACTTTCGGAGAGATTATGCTTCGGCTCAAATCTCCTGGTCATGAGCGTTTTTTCCAAAGTCCACTCTTAGAGGCGACATTTGGTGGTGGG
>JBGSYX010000383.1:0-3128 GCA_041750735.1 Cyclobacteriaceae bacterium | reverse complement strand
AACAAAACCAGAGAGGGTCACATTTGAATAGAGCTCCATACGGAGCTTTATTTTTTTATATCCAGTGAGTCAATGCTGGCACACTGATCCAAAATCGCCCGAACATCATTCATGGTGATAATTTGCGCTGTGTCGGCAAACTCGGTATAGATATAGGTAGCGATCTCGGCAATCTCCAGGTCGGTGAGGTTAGGAAGCGGCGGCATGATCTGGTTAAACTCGATGCCATTCACAGTTATCGGCCCTTTCTGGCCGTATTTTATTCCACAGATCACTTTCGATTTATTGGCCTTCAGATAATCCGAATTCCGCAAAGGAGGGTACAATCGCGCCAGTCCGTTGCCGTCTGGCTGATGACAGTTGGCACAATGCAGACTATACAACCGGCGACCTTCCTGCATGTACTGCATCAACCTGATTCGGTCTCTACGATCCGGAAACTGGTTGAAGTCTTTTTTATTTTCGCTATTGCAGGAAGCGAGGAGATAAAGCGCAACCAAGATTAATACTTTCCTGAGGGGTTGGCTCATTACTGTTTGTATTCTTCCAGGAGAATCGCAATGTCATTCATGAGCAGATCCACTTTTTCAGGCTTTGTACCGTCGTATATGCCGCGGATCCGCCGTTGCTTGTCGATAAGTAAAAAGGCGCCGGAATGGAGATATCCTCCGGGCTCATTCGGATCGCTGGTGGCTGTGACCATATAACTTTCCTGTCCTATGGAATATATAGAATCCTTAATGCCCGTCACGAAATGCCACACATCCGTTTTTACGCCCAGCCTTTCGGCAAAATCATGGAGTACGGCGACGGTATCGAACTCAGGGTCAATGCTATGCGATAGAAATTTTACATCCGGATTATCCATGTACTTTTGATAAACACGCAGCATCTGTGTTTTCATGATCGGGCAGATCGTCGGGCAACTGGTAAAGAAGAAATCCGCCACGTAGATTTTATCCCTGAATGATTCATTCGTCACCGTATTGCTATCCTGATCCACAAAACTGAAATCACGGATCGTATGGTAAATAGTATCGGCATTGATGCCACCGGCAAAATTAACATTGGCAAACTGCTTTGGGCCAAGTATGGGTAACCTCTTATTTTTTGTGCTGCAGGAAGCCAGCAATAAAACTATAACCAATAAAACACTGATTCGCATGCAAATTATTTTTTTGGATGGCTTTTCATGATCGACCGCACGAACAGGAAGATCAGTATGACGCCAATGGCAATACCGCCAATAATAAGGGCCTTATTTAGAAAATCTCGCATGATGGCGAGCGTAACGATACCAACCAGTAATATGATTGTTGATTGCGCCATCATTCTGAGCTGCGCCGGAGTTTTTTCGTATTTATCGTTCTGAAGCGCTTTGTAGGCAAAATGAATGGCGTGGTGATGAACGATCAGTACAGAAACCAGCGCCATTTTCACCCAAAACCACGGTGATGAGAAATAGGGGTGCATGATGCCAAAGCCAAATAAGATAACAAGTATCATCGACGGCCATGCTATTTTTATCCAGAGATTTTTGGTAATGGTTTTTAATTGCTTAATAGCTCCGCTGCGCTCGGGCTCGGTTTTCGAATTGGCTCCGGCTTGCATGGCAAGCAAAAACGGCATATAGAGCAGGGCGCCTGCCCACACGATGACTGATAAAACGTGCAGGACTTTCAGTATCTGAATCATAAACATAGCTGAAGGATTTTTGAGTGTTTTACGGCGCCAAAGTTAGTGCATTTATGCTGAATTTCTTTATGTTTTATGCATCGATGGTGAGTCGGATGGCGCAAGTTTTCCTTCCTTCAGAACGGTATTGCGGTTGGCAAATCGCGTCATTGCGATGAACCGCCCGCCCTTCAGGGTGGTGAAGAAGCCTGTCGATTTCTAAGGATTAAGCAAGGGCGTGGGTATAGTTTTTTTCATATTTTCTTTGATCGCGCACGCATGCGAATATTCTGTGAATGATTTTATTTCTGACTGCATTGATTACTGCCATTTTATTTTTACCCTGGTCGACTTTTTTTAGATAATAATTTCGTAGTTCTCCCTCTGCTGAAATAGCTGACATGGCTGCTAAATGAAACAACACCTTCATTGGCTTATTAGCTCTGTGTGATACCTTGGCTTTGCTCCGGACAGTTCTTCCTGAATCATATTTAAATGGCACTACGCCACAATTGCATGCCATTTCTTTTGGATTGGAAATTTGTTTGAACTCATTAGTCACCACCAGTGTATTTATGGCCACGATAAGTCCTACGCCGCTTACGGAGGTAATCAGGCCATAAAGTCTTTTTAAATCGTTGTCACCGTCAATAAGTTTTTGGATCTCTTGTTCTACTTGTTTGATTTGCTTTTCAAGTTTTGCTATTACCGGCTTGAGAAGTTTTTCGTGCTCCGCAGCCCAATCTTTATCACAAAATTGTTGCTCCTCCCGAAGAGGATCCAAAAGCCGCTTTTTGGAAGTGATGAGCCGTTCCCTGAGTTTTATAAGGGATTTTAACCTGATCATGATTTTTCTTGGGGCTTGCCAAAGCTTTATTGTATCCTTTTTTGCAAAGGCATACGCTGCTATCCTTTGGGCATCCAAGGCATCATTCTTGCCGCGGTCTAACGCGTGGTATGTCTTGATTTTGGCCGCATTCTCCAGCCAAACGGCCAGTCCTTTTTCCGCAGCAAATCCCAATAATGGATTGCAGTACACTCCGGTATGCTCCATAATAAACAACCATTGCTCTGGATTGGCCTCTGTTGCTTTTGAAAGCTTTTTGTAAAACTGGCTAATGCCTTTTCCATTATTGCTTACTTGCTCATGAAATAGCGGATTGCCATCAACAGATGGGACTAAATCCAACGTTTCTTTGGATACATCCACCCCGATAAATACTTTAAATTCCACAACATTAAGATTTTAGTGAAAAATATGTCAACGTACTTAAACACCATCGAACCCTTACTAATGGGCCTGAAAACCCGAATTTCTAAATTATGCTTGTTTAAGCAAACCAGCAGAGGATTGAATCGACAGATGGGTCTTTCCCTGGCAGACAGATAATTTTCCCCCGCTGGCGCTGACTTGATAAAGTTATACACAAATTCCAATGTCGATAAATCCCCCC
>JBGSYX010000382.1:0-1521 GCA_041750735.1 Cyclobacteriaceae bacterium | reverse complement strand
ATAAGATATTTAGCTAAGATGAATGGTAATGAGGCGTAGAATCATGATTAGCGCGAACCGGAGACTTCTTATTCGATGGAGTATGTCTTTAGTTGTAGCTTTTTTTCTTTTGAGCGCTTCATATTTTCTTATTGCTCGTGACCAGATACTCTATCAAACGGTCAATCAAGGTTTCGCCCAGACTGCTTCGCAAACTCCTGCTGGCGAAATAACCGCCGGAAAAGCCTTTATTCAACCATTCTCTTTTCGAGGGGATAGGCTGTACAGCGTTTCTTTGTTAGCTGCAACATATAGTCGAGAGAACGTCGGACAACTTACTATTGCAATTTTCGATCAAACCTCCCAAAGAGTATTGTTTGAACAGCAGATTGATGTAAAGACCATCTTGGATAATGCATTTCTTCAGGTGACACTGCCTTCGCCCATAATTTCAGATAACCAGATGCGTTTGGCTCTGCGGTTAACCTCCAACAGTATTATGGACAAATCAATAACCGTATGGCAAAGACCGTCTAGTTCAGAAACTAGTTTTTTATCTGTAAATGGAGAACAGCGGGAAACCGAACTGGTTTACACCCTGACTGGAAACCGGGATTCATCTATCGGGCACTACTACTTATTAGCTGTCCTGTCGGCTGGTTTCTTTTTGGTTTTGTATTGCATTTATGCCATTATCGGGGAACAAAAAGGCAAGATCACACTGTTTTTAAGAGCGATTGAGATTTTAAACAAATATGGTTTCCTCATTCAGCAGTTAGTAGCACGTGATTTCAAATCGAAGTATAAACGGTCAGTACTGGGTGTGCTTTGGAGCTTTTTGAATCCAATCTTAGTAATGGCAGTACAATTTATAGTGTTTTCTACCTTGTTTAAATCCAATATCAAAAACTTTCCTGTATATTTGCTAACGGGAATCGTATTTTTCAGCTTTTTTATTGAAGCATCTTCCATGTCACTCCTTTCCATTGTTGGAAATGCGTCCTTAATTACTAAAGTCTATATGCCTAAATATATCTATCCTATTTCCCGTGTTATGTCCTCTACAATAAACTTACTCTTGTCACTCGTTCCGCTGTTTTTGGTTGTTCTATTCACAGGTACTCGTTTCACTATGGCTTTTCTATTGCTGCCTTATGGCGTATTCTGTCTGGTTATATTTTCAATTGGCATAGGAATGGCACTTTCTGCGTCTATGGTTTATTTCAGAGATACTCAGTTCCTTTGGAACGTTATAAGTATGCTTTGGATGTATGCAACCCCTATCTTTTACCCTGAAAATATCATTCCAGAAAGGTTTTCCTTTATTATTCGCTATAATCCGCTATACCACTTCATCAAATTCAGCAGAACCATCATCTTGACAGGTTTGTCACCAGAGATTTTGGAATTCATCTACGTTGGACTGTTTGCGCTAGGAATGTTCCTTTTCGGAGCTTTCGTATTCAAGCGCACGCAAGACAAATTCATTCTTTACATTTGACGGGTGTTATATGATTAATGTAAACAATATCTCCGTGTGTT
>JBGSYX010000381.1:0-1885 GCA_041750735.1 Cyclobacteriaceae bacterium | reverse complement strand
GGAAGGCTAGACCGAAGGTGAGGATGTAAAGCGAGAAAAGGAAGAAACCGAACATCTCATATTGGGCAGCAGGCCAAAATAGCAGTGCGCCAATAGCATATAAAAGCAGACCAAGCAATATTCCTTTTTTGTAAGAATACTTGATGGCGAACAATGCTGCGGGAATTGCCATGGTTCCATATCCCCCGTAAAATGCAAACTGAATAAGGGCGGCCTTTGCCACCGGAATCTCCATGATAGTCTGAAAAGCTGCTACCATCGGATTCGTAATGTCATTGGCGAAGCCCCACATGGAAAAGAGGCTTGTAATAAGTATAAATGGCAAAATTAACTTCTTCTCAACTAGGGGTGCTTTAAGTTTTGTCATAATTCAGATGTAGAATCTTTTTGTAAAAAGTGCGGTGAATCTAAGAATAAATTGATCCAATGAGCAAGGGAGGTTAAGTCTAAATTTCGGTTGTAAACAAATTATTCTGGTTTCTGAACTAACTTTTCAAACTATGCGGGTGTGATGAAACCGTTTAAGTCCCAGAGATCCTCCCAGGTCTGATCTTCTTTCCAAAGAAATACCTGTCCTTTAATCAACCTGCAATTCTTATCGATTTTACTGATGGCTAACATCTCTTCATCGGTTAGCGGATCATATATTAATGCATCGATGTTGGACTTGTACTGCGACTCCTTTACGCTGAATGGAATGGTGATTTGTCCCCGCTGGACAGCCCACTTCAAACAAATCGCCGAAGGATGCACTCCCCTCTCCTTCGCCATCGATACAATAACCGGATCTTCCATATCCACTGTGTCATCGGAGGTCTTATCCCTTTCTGGTCTGCTCGGCGAACCCAGCGGACTGAATCCGATAGGTTGAATATTTCGCTCAACCAAATAATTAAACAATTCAGGCTGCTGGAAATGCGGGTGAATTTCCATCTCATTGACCACCGGCATTATACGGGCATCCCTCAATAGCAATTCCATTTTCGGGATAGTCATGTTACTGGTGCCGATATGGCGTACGAGTCCCTCGTCCACTAATTTTTCCATTGCCCGCCAGGTAAGCATGTAGTTCTCATGAATATAAGGTCGGGCATCCGCGCTTCTGGAAGCTACATCACATCCGGGGGCATGAAAATTAGGAAATGGCCAGTGTACGAGGTATAGATCAAGATAGTCAAGTTGTAAATCGCTCAGCGTTTTTTTACACGATTTGATCACATTTTCAGGTGCATGCATATCGTTCCAGAGTTTGGAGGTGATCCACAATTCCTCTCTTTTAATGCCGGACTTCATAATATCGGTGAATGCTTTCCCTATAACATCCTCATTGCCGTACACTGATGCACAATCAAAATGGCGATATCCATACGCGGCAGCGCCTTTTACGGCTTCTGCAATTTGGTCAGGAGAATATTTGTCGGAACCGAAAGTTCCCAAACCTATGGCCGGTATTTCAACTCCGGAATATATTTTCTTCTTAGGCACTATGGCCGGATCGATGGTTTTCATGTTTGCTTTTTAGTAGTACATACAAAGTAGAGAGTATTATGAATTCTGAAAGTAGCAATTGACAAGTACCTGGAGCCCGGCACCCAGATTCAAAAGCAATTTCCAAATCCCACACCCAGTAGTTTTTTTGAAATCATTTCCAATTCCGTCTTGTCTCCCTTGAAATGGAATGTCGCATGTTCATGAACCATTGTTTCTCCCGGATTCAGATTTGCCGCAGAGGAGGATGTTTCCAATTCATAAAATGGCCCCATCTGTGAACCATCCGGCAATGGTCCGTCATTATACGAGTTCACCACATCACCGCTAAACGGATCTGTCTGATGCTCCCACATGGAGTTTACATACTCTTTTTTTGTCGGATCGAAAGAAAACC
>JBGSYX010000380.1:0-2341 GCA_041750735.1 Cyclobacteriaceae bacterium | reverse complement strand
GCGAACAAGGGCTCTCTGTTAGCAAACTGAAAGAACGGCTCTTCGTCGAGCGTCCAGAGCCCCCTGTCGTAAAACTCGTTCCTACCTGCTCGCACTCAAATCAGCATCCTAATAGATTAACTGACATTATTCTGCATAGTGTCAGAATTGTAAACATTGCTGACGGTAAATTGTAATCTTGAATGAAAGAAATCCATACCACTACAGATAAGACAATTTAAGAGCCATATAAACAAACGAGTTGTTTTAGTTACATGTGTCTATATAGATCGGAATTGTTGCCTGAGTTTCTTCATAATATCTTAACCATCTATTCATCACTATGTTCTCGCCAAAATCCTCATTTGATTTTTTCGAAGAGGATAGAATGCTCTGACATTTGCTTCCAGCAATAATTTCTCTCCAATCATAGATCATCACATTCGTTAATTTATCATATTCACCGTATCCAGCAAGCCCACCGTCCACATGCAACCGCAATAAAATATCGCGTACTTCTTTATCTATTTTAATCTTCAACACTTTCTCACAAGCGATTATTGCCAGTAAATTGCATAATGCTTCTTCGAAATGACAATATCCTTTATGTGATTCTGAATGCTCTTTTCCTACAACCGCTCCCAGTTCAGTCTCAATGAACGAATGTCCAATCTCATGTGCCAAAATACACTCTAAAAATTGGATGCGACCAGCTTCGGAAATATTCTTGATTTCTTCGATACAGGAACGAGCAATAAAATACACGCCCCAAGTTCTACCATTCTTCCATTGTGCATAATATATGGCATAAAAATCACAACTTTCACTAATAAGGCTGAATTGATATTTTTCTAATTCAAAAACATCCTTGATTGAGTTCCGTTTATCAACACTGGTTTTCTTCATCGATAAATCTGAACTCAACCAATCTGGGTAGTCGTGAGTCTTTATTGTGTCAATCGTTGATCCACGCTTTAATGTACGGAGCAAGAATTCTTTAGTAACTGAACCAAATTGATCTGGGTAGTATTTCACATTGCCTTCTATCTGTTAAGTAATTCAAATACAACTTTCGAGATTTTTCATTATTGCAGATTTATACTTCATGATTGTACCGTCAGCCAACCCAAGGATCATACCGATCATGGCATCTGGGTTTTCTAAGACATGGGGACTCTCATCTTGTGGAGTGCTTGGTTGCATAAAATTGATATTTGACAATGCCTTCTGTGCCATAACCCTAAATGTTGGTTCGGGAATAGCACTATCACTGTCAATACTACAAAATGCGACCACCTCGTCCTTAAAGGCTATGAGACTTTGACAATTTAGCATAGACGAAATATATAGCAACTCAAACCCGCTTTCCCGAATCAGTACATGCTCATGTTTTATCATAGCCAAGAAATCTGGTATTCTCACACACTGAGAGTTATTCCGTATTATATTGGTATGGTTTATGCTAATAGCAGTAGCAAGATTGAGCATATAATAATCTGTTGATTTTGATAAATCACTTTTTATCATCTCGTTTATTAGATCAATGGTCTCATCTACAAACATATCCCAGTAGGTGAATGAAGAAAGCAACTCAAGCAACAACAATTTCGCAGTTGGCAAGCTTGCTACTTCTAAGGAAATTACTGCCTTCTTTGTAGTTGAACTTAAAAAATCCTTTACTACTTCACCGAACCACTCACTTGCTTCTTTGCATTGTATCTTAAGAGCAATTGGAGCATCACTTGTTCTATTCTCCCCTGCAAATACAATTTTTGCATTTTTGTCATCTTTAGATTTTAGTAAAGATTCAACATCTAAAAATCCTTTTGCCGTGCCATCTGTATGACGAAGCCCTCGTGGTCTTTCTGCATCGAGGAAGTTACCATCGATATCTTTCCCATCAAGCCAGTTTTGAAGTTGGTAGAAGCCTGATGCATCTCTACAGTTCAGCTTTGCGATGAAATCCACTTTCTTCATACTATCCCCCATGACATTTTCAAAAACATTCTATTAGAATGTAGTCTATGCACTCTTTTAGACTTGTCAAGTAAAACAACACGATTACTTCACAAAGTGGCTATTGTGGGTGAAGGGATTCAAATATCTTTCCGTGAAGCAACCATAGCCCCACAGACACCGTTCAAAGCAGTCTATAAAGCTCTATTCCGCACAGTCTACGCGTCTCTTTCCAAGTCATCCTCATAGACTCATCATGTCCGTGGGGATTTATGACTACAATACCGGAAATACTCGCCACAAATATCAAGAAACGCCGTCAAGAACTGGGATGGACTCAGGCTCAACTGGCTGAGGAATTGAATCTGCATCCGACCTTTGTAGGTTCTATAGAGCGAGGCAAGAA
>JBGSYX010000379.1:0-2780 GCA_041750735.1 Cyclobacteriaceae bacterium | reverse complement strand
TTACCTGCCATTCCTACGTGCAGTCAGAAATCAATATGCTGATGAAGGTTGCAGACCAGTTTGGATTTAAGGTGAACACATTTACCCATATACTCGAAGGCTATAAAGTGGCCGATAAAATGAAGGAGCATGGCGTTGGAGCTTCTTCGTTTTCCGACTGGTATAATTATAAAATGGAAGTTGTTGATGCCATTCCATACAATGCCTCGATTCTTAACAGCCTGGGCATCGTTACAGCGATCAATTCCGATGATGCCGAAATGGGAAGAAGGCTAAACCAGGAAGCTGCCAAATCAGTAAAATACGGAGGCATGAGCGAAGAAGAGGCGCTGAAGATGGTCACGCTGAATCCTGCCAAATTATTACATCTCGACGATCGCATCGGAAGCATCAAGGCCGGAAAGGATGGCGACGTGGTACTTTGGTCCGGACATCCACTATCCATTTACAGTCGTCCACATTATACTATTATTGATGGCACTGTTTATTATGACCATGAGGAAGACCAGAAAATGCTGCAATGGATTCAACAGGAGAGGGCCAGGCTGATGGCCAAAATAAAAATGGCTGCTGAGGCTGGGGAAAAAACGGTTCCTGTTCTTCCCAATGCGCCTAAGCACTTTCACTGTGATGATGTTTTGATTGATAACAACTAAGAGCTCCCCCATGAAAAATATACAATTCTTTATAGCCGGTTTATTATTTATGGCAGGTCATGCCTTTTCACAAGTGCCATCACCGGCGCCAGCTCAGGAAGGGCCGATCATGTTAAGAGGTGGGACCATCCACACAGGTACAGGCGATGTTATTGAAAACGGTATTGTTGCCTTTGACAAAGGCAAGCTGACCTATGTGGGCCTCAGCGAAGGTTTCGACAGGAAAGGATTAACCTACAGGGAAATAGATGTGGCGGGTAAATCCATCTATCCGGGATTGATCATGACCAATTCCATCCTGGGCCTTTCGGAGGTGTCGTCGATTAAGGCAACCAACGATTTCAATGAAACGGGCAGTCTGAATCCCAATGTCCGGTCAGTCATAGCTTACAACGCTGATTCAGAGATAATACCAGAGAGCCGAAGCAATGGGGTTCTTTATGCTCAGGTAGTTCCCACGGGTGGCCCTGTGGCGGGGTCATCTTCTGTCGTCCAATTGGATGCATGGAATTGGGAAGATGCCATCGTGCGGGCTGATGACGGCATACATGTTTATTGGCCTGAAAAGTACCGCGGACCGGATATTTCCAAAGGCGAAACCGAGCAACAGATCGATGAGAATTATACTAAAATCACCAGTGATATAGAAAAACTATTACAGGATGGTTTGGCATATACAAAGCTTGAAAACCCCCAGCCCGTCAACCTGCGACTGGAAGCGCTCAGGCCTGTTTTCGCTGGAAATTCAGCTATTTATCTGCATGTCGATAAGGCCGAAGAGATTGTAAAGAGTATTCAGTTGATCGAGAAATATGGTGTAAAGAAAATTGTACTCGTGAGCACATCTGATGCCTACTACGTCAGGGAATTCATAAAAACACGTCAGATTCCGGTGATATTACGGTTTATCATCAGGCTTCCGTCCAGAACGGATGAAGATATTGTCCTTCCCTATAAGATTCCATCTCTGATGATGAAGGAGGGAATTGAAGTATCGCTCGCGGTTGATGGCGGCTCTGGTAATTTTTCTGATATGCTGAATCTGCCTTTCACAGCCGGAACAGCAGCAGCCTATGGGTTGACGATGGAGGAGGCCTTGAAAATGGTGACACTGAACCCCGCCAACGCATTGGGTATAGGTGAAAGAGCAGGTTCACTGGAAGCTGGCAAAGAGGCGAGCTTAGTCGTCAGCGATGGGGATTTGCTAGATATGCGGAGCAATAACGTTCAGCTGGCCTTTATCGCCGGGCGGCAGATCAACCTGGATAATAAGCACAAGAGGTTGTTTAAAAAGTATTCGGAGAGGTATGCTAGATAGTGAATTCCAATGCTATGGCGATAGATACGAAAGACATAGAACTTGAAGCAGCTTGTAGTTTGACTGAACGACAAGCAAGAGTAATTTTGGCTCGTGACAAATCGGGACTCGACAAAATGATCGGAACAAACAATGAATTTAAATTCAGTTTCAATCAATTCGACTTACTCGCATACCTAAAATATAGACCCGAACTTTGCGACAAAATTTTGCAGTTTTCATATGACAAAAGATTTACTCCTTCGACATTTATTGAAGAATACGATCACGTTTATCGAGTTGGTTGGTTTGATAAAGACCGCGAGCAATTAAGGACATTTGACAAATTATATGAAGCTGCCACAGACTTTGTGCTTTTCTCGTGGAAATTAGGACGTCTTGTAAGAGTAGAATACAGACTGCCAAAACAAATAAGAGAAAAAGCGATTGAAAGCTGTACCGAATTTGGATGGAGACAACATGATTTTACAGAAGTGGTTGAAGTAGCTCGACAAACTCCAATGGCAATCGTTGGCGGACAAGTTCAATATGTTTTCAATGATGGAACTTGTGAACTTTATTGGCTTTCATACGATCCAGACAAAAGGCAAGAATATGAAGAATGGATTAGTTACTGTAACAGGACAGCGACTCAAGCAAAAGAAAAGTTTGACAGACTGATTAAATCAACAAACTTTGAGAAAGAAGCAATGACTTTTGAGTTTTTAAAAAACAAAAGAGACAAGGGTATTGATATTGAAAAGCATAGAATTTTCATCATCTATTTTGACGACAGTGAAACTGAACTTTGGGCAAAATAGAGGAAG
>JBGSYX010000378.1:0-1556 GCA_041750735.1 Cyclobacteriaceae bacterium | reverse complement strand
ATCGGTCTTGATCGCCCCCGGCAAATTATCGGCCATATGATTTTCGCTTCACCAACTCCTCACAGCCTTCGTCACAGCTTCGCTGTGAATTCGTTAAAGCGCATAAAAGAACGCGGCGATAGCCCCCAGCATGCACTACCCGTTTTAGCGACTTATATGGGCCATCAGATCTATCAGTACACCGCCAAATACCTTAAGTTCATCGATGCCGAGCAACGTCAAGGATTGCTTGATTTCATCGTCTCAAAAAAGGGAATATATGAAGCTTGAAACGTGTATCTATCGATTCTTCGACCAGTACCTGCCACGTATAAAAGGCAGCAGCGATCAAACCATCAAAGCCTATCGGGATGTTTTTTCCTTGTTTCTGTCGTTTGCGGCAAGCAGACTTTCCATACAAGTCGCCTCTCTCAGAGTCGAGCATCTTTCTCCCGAGATGCTTCTTGCCTTTCTCGATCACCTTGAATCGGATCGCGGCAATGCTGTCCGAACCCGAAACCATCGGCTGGCTGCCATAAAATCCCTGGCTAAAATGATCCGGCTGATGTATCCGGAAAAACGGGAGGTGGCTAAACGGATATTGGATATTCCCCAGAAACGCACCCAGAGACAACTGGTCGGCTTTCTTTATCCGGATGAAATCCTGAAAGTTTTTCATTGCGTCGACCTCATAAAAAAAAACGGCTTTCGTGACTACGCCATTTTGCACCTGCTTGAGGACTCCGGCGCCAGAGCCAGTGAAATCGCAACGCTTAACCTTGACTATTTCGATCCTCAAAATAATACATTGGTCATCCTGGGTAAAGGCAATCGCTACCGGCAAATAGAACTGGAATCCAAAACCGTTCAGCTCATCAGGCGTTATATTGCCAAATACCGCGTCAAACCTAAACCGCTTCATCAACAACGCTTATTCATTAATCAACGCGGCGAAGAAATGACCCGGCACGGTATTCACCGCCTCTGCAAAAAATATCTCCAGAAGGCCTTGAGTCCGAAACGCCTCAAAAATATCAACCCGGTTCATAGTTTTCGACACAGCTGTGCAGTCAATATGCTTTTATCCGGGAAAACTCTTACGGATATACAAAACCGCCTTGGTCATGAAAACATTCAATCCACAACGGTTTATACCCACATGGATTTGACTCGCAAGCAGGCGGTGCAAAATAAATTTATCGCATACATGAAATCCAATATCGCTGAAGATCCGAAAATAACTGAATGGGTGGATTGGGAACATAAAAAGGACATTCTGGAATGGCTCGATAGCCTCTAATGGGGTGGTGAGGCCATAGGCCCGGCAAAAAGGGGTATATAAAGCGGCAGATTGTTATGTTGGCAGTTTTCTTTCAAAATTGTCAATTTGTTTGTAACATGTTGTTTTTATATGAAATTCAGATTTCCATGGATCATGTCAAATATTATAACAATTTAAAGCAGTTAGACCTACTCGCAACATAAATTCTCGTATCACAGGTTTGGGTGGAGCTGTGATCTCCATATGGTATCCTGGGATCGACATAAGAGCACAAAGAGGAACAGCTCAATAAATA
>JBGSYX010000377.1:0-10750 GCA_041750735.1 Cyclobacteriaceae bacterium | reverse complement strand
GCGAAGCAGGGCTTTTATTTTAACCCCTGCTTTGATAAATGAACCCGGCAATAACGGAAAAATCAATCCCCTCCAGGTAGATGATAGTTTCCATCCATCACGCAGGGCGAGATACCATACTTTTCGTATCTCAGCTAAGTCGGCCGCGTTTAAGTAAACTTTATATACAAAATTCAACAGATCACTTCTGTATACTCGTCCTGGTGTTTGATCTGTTTCTTTTGGCGTTGGCTGAACTTTTGGTGCCGGCATAGGCTCACCACGCATCAAAGGATCTGTACCAGTTTTCAAGCGCTGATCAGCAAAATTAATTGCCAGAGTTCGATAAAAATCTGTACCACTTCTGTAACGGCGAGTTGCAGAAGTTTTATTTAGCCTTACAAAATATCCACACTTATTTAGGACAGCCGCTTTATGATTGTCCAATAGTCTCAACCATAGATCCGTGTCTTCCGAAGTTTTAAACTCAGTACGATATCCTCCCAGGTTTAGTACCACATCCCTGCTCATAAGCACCGTGGCGTGTGTAATCGGAGAATATGGATTGAAATGTTCTTTCCTTACTTCTATAAATTCTTTATTCTGGAAATATTCATTTTTCGGTTGACGGAAATCATAGGCAATTTTTCCCCGATCAGTCATGAAAGCAATTTGCGTTGCCGCCAATGCATACATAGAATGGCTTTCAAGAAAATATACCTGTTTTTCAAGTTGATCGGGCAATGAAATATCATCTGCATCATGGCGCCAAATGTATTTCCCTTCTGCTAATCGCAGCCCATAATTTAATGCTTTGGCGACTCCTTCATTGTTTTTATAAAAATACCTTATCCTCTGATCAGAATAGCTATTAGCAATTTGTTCTGAACCATCAGTTGAACCGTCGTTGATAATCAATAACTCATAATTTGAATAGTTTTGATTTAAAATGGCATCAATAGCCGGCTTCAAATACTTTTCTGCATTGAAGACGGGCAGAATAATACTTATAAATGGAGAGGGACTCATTTGAGTACAGCGAACACTTTTTTTCTAAGTAGATTATACACAATTTTTCGTCTCGTTTTTGGCTGTAAAGAAATTGTGATCGGAAGATTAGATACGGTTTTGTATTCTCCAATTTTTTTTAAATTACTCATCAGGGTCTGTGTCCACCTATTACATAAGGAATCCTTAAAAAGAACAGAGTCCAAGGCTTTAATTTCATTGTTTCTTAATATTAGGTAACTCATCCATGTTCCTAGCTTTTTTAGTTCATCCATTGAAAGTTGTTCATGCCAAATCATCTTCTTATAAATTTCTAAATCTTCATCAGATGGCTGAATTTTTAAGAAATCAGCAATATTATTATCTTGTATTCGCTTAGCGACGGATCTTTGAAAATCCTTTTTTGCACTGCTAATGCTTTCACTGTGGACACGATAATCTAATAATGGAATATCCAAGCCAGCAATTTTCGAAACAGAGGATATCTTGCTCCAAAGTCTGTAGTCCTCTGAAGTGTAATAATCACTTTCATAGTTTAGGCCATTCAGGGTAAGCACTGATTTTCTAATCATTACAGTAGAATGGCAATAAACATTTTTCCACAATAACAGAAGTTTCAGATCTTCATGTCTTTCAGGTACATGCTTAATATTTTCTTTTTCACCAAACTCTCTATAGCTTGTACCCAAAAGCCCAATAGTTTCATTTGCTTCCATAAACTGAAATTGCTGTTTTAATTTTTCAGGATAAGCAATATCATCAGCATCCATTCGGGCAATATACCTTCCTCTTGCTAATGAGAGACCGACATTGAGATGTATAAGATATCCTTTATTTGAATCTGATTTAAATAGCTTAATTCGTGCATCCTTGAAATTACTTAATACATCAACAGATCCATCATTAGACCCATCATCAAAAATTAAAAACTCAAAGTCGTGAAACGTCTGGTGTAGAATACTATTTATGGCCTTCTTTAGAAAAGGCCTGGCATTGTACACAGGCATTATTACTGATATTGCAGGGTCTCTTACCAAATTCTTCTCCTAAACAATCCTAAATTCAGTCTTACTTTTTTATAAGTTGGCTTTGCATATTTAAACCAAATATGATTCAACCAATACTTTAGATACTTGCCTCTTTCATACTTCCAAACAAATCTTCTTGCCTCCATTTCACACAGTGAAGGAATATTTGACTTCTGTGATGTTTTGTTTTCACCATCCATCGCAAAGATGCCAAAAGTCATATTTACCTTTGCAGCCCTATAAAATTTAAGCGCATACAGCAAGAAATGGTAATCCATAGTATAGTGGTTATTCACCGGGAAATCACCATATGATCTCTGCACTTTTCTTTTATAAAAATAGCTGACAGGGTTTGCCGGAAATCGAAAAATATTAGGAAAAATAATTTTGTCAACTTCAATCTGGGGACTATCCAATAATAAGAGGTCTCCGTACTTTGGATGATTTTTGTATTGAATATTTAAATTCCCTACAATAAAATCTATTTCCTTATTAATATCAAATTGAGTAATAACCTGCCCAAAAACAGTATTATAATACATATCATCCGCATTCAGATACCCAATGATATCACCGGTTGACATTTGAAAACCCTTATTCATAGCATCCGATTGACCTTTATCCTGCTCCGATACCCACTTCAGATGCGGATATTTCTTTAAAATCTCCAGTGTGCCATCAGTACTGCCTCCATCTACAATGATGTGCTCCCAGTTGTCATAGTCCTGGCTCAGCACCGACTGGATGGCCCGCTCAATGTACTGCCCGGAGTTGTAGGAGGGAGTGATGATGGAGATTTTCAACGGTTAACCAGTTCCTTATATATTTGTATATAGCTTTCTGCCTGGATTTCCAACGAATACTTTGAGAGAACTGCATTTCTGGCCTTTTCCCCCATTTCTTCTCGCAATCTGTCGTTATTCAAAGCCTCCATTATCCTTAAAGCGAGATCATCGGAATTTTCTGGTTTAGCAATTAATCCGGTTTGCCCATCGATGACCATATCTGGGATTCCACCGATATTGAACCCAATCACTGGCGTGCCACATGCCATCGACTCCAAAACAGTATTTGGCAGGTTATCTTCACGTGAAGGAATGATAAACAAGTCAGCGGCGGCATAAAGCTGCCGTAAATATTCAGGTTGTCTGATCGTTCCGGTATAATGTATATCTATTCCTTCAATAGTGCTTTTCCCTGATCCGACAGCTAACAGATATAGATTCTTTATTGGAAGATTTTTAAAGGCTTCAACAAGCAGGTCAAATCCCTTCCTGTAGTTTTCTATATTGTCGCTAACGAAAAGAAGCACTTTCTTATCATGAGGTAAACCTAGAACATCCTTTAAAACCGATTTATCAAATGGTAGGAATAGCTTATGCGGAAGGCCATAAGGAATACGTTGCACCTCTTTGCCTTCAAATACCTTACTTTTTTGCAGAACTTCCTGAAGCCAGGCAGAAGGGGCGACCGGAATTATCGGCACGGGACTGGATTCTATAGCTTTGGTTTTTATCTGAAGCATAGCCTCCTCCACATCGGCAAAAACGGTATAATTTCTATCCCGATCATTCTGATAATGAAAGATACCCAAAGCCGGATTCATGTCGTGGCAGGTCCAAACAATGGGTTTAGTGACTTTTCTGAAAAAGGATTCCCAGTCCAGGAAACTGCTCACCCAGTGCAGGTGAATAATATCAGCCTCGTGATATGCAGGGTTTCTGGTGATATCCAGATCCGTGACTGGAAGGGAAATAATTTCATAATTTCCATGCTTTGCTTCAACTTCTATCTTCAACAATTCAGCACGACTCAGTCCGTAACCGTACCTTTTTAGTAATCTCTTGTACCATCGCGTAAATCCGTATTGATGGTAAACACTGTTAATAACCTGGTTACCCCCGCTTTTCATGAAGAGCATTTTTGAGTCTATGCCCTTTTGCAGTAATCCCTCATGCAAGCGTATAGCAGCAATTGCCGCACCTCCAAAGTCAAAGGTATTCACATGGAGGATTTTCATTTTTGGGCTTCGATAAAAAAAGAATCTGGTTTTCTGATGGACCCATCAATGGCATCAAGTCCAAAATGGCTCCAGTTACTTATCTGGCTGGTGAATGCATCCTGAACGATGGTTTTTTTGAATCCAGTATGTTCTAAAAGATTTGCCAAAGAATATCGATCATACATCCATGCATGGATCTCACCACTCTTCCGAAATCTGCCCAGTTCAAGAAGTATCTTTTGTTCAGCCAATGTTCTCAATTCATTTTTGAAAACAGTTCTGAATATTTTGCTTCTTATACGTCGAGAATACGATGGTTTTTTTGATGGTTTTGCGTCGGCTTCAGGTATTACTGCTGAAAGTGCATTCCGAAATCTGGTAAATTCCCAACCCATCCGTTTTGCTACGTAATCTTCATTGATTATTTGATCCTGTGACCAATAGGCTGCCATCTCACCGCCCGAACTATCCCTGACCATTTGATCTAATAACTCGATGACAGACCAATCGTAATTTGCGGCATTGAGCGGTGAATTTTCTTGAAGCGCCTTTTCGAGGTTTGCCAGGTACTCTTTGGCCAGCTGCTCAAGGTCAGGAACCGCAATTCGTATGATACCACCTGGTTTCAATACCCTGTAGCACTCATTAATGAACTTTTGCCCATCTTTTTTATTAAAATGTTCCATAACATGGGAGTGATAGACTACATCGAAAGCAGCATCCTCAAAAGGAATACCTTCCAGTAAATTATGTGCAACTACGCCAGGTCCAGTTGATACAAAATCCAGATTATGCCAATCCGGATGATAATGTTGACCACAGCCAAGATTTAATAGTTTCATAGCTTTTCAAAAACAACCTGTATAGTGAATGCCTTAAATCTTTTACTGGAAAAATAAGTGAAAAGACTTTTGAATCTTGCTAAAAACGATTTTCTAATTTTCAATTTTGTGTTCAAATAGTCTATAACCGTGTTGTTAAAATAATCGAGATGGTATGGTTGAAGTGGTTCCAGATAGACATCTTTAAATTTTAAAGGGAAATAATTAACTAAAGACCTTAATGACTTTTCATTCCACAATCCCATATGATGAGGGGGTAAATTTAGGATATTATAACTTTTTCCTAAGAAGGAATCGTTGTTTGGAACAGATACAACTAAGCTTCCTCCAGACTTGAGTGCATGAACACTCGATTGAATGAATTCCTGAACATTTGGTATATGTTCGAGCACTTGAAATGAACAAACTATATCATATTTAGCAGGATTGCCAATTGCATGTGTTTCGATACTCTCGTTCCTTATATCAATTCCATTTTCCTTACCAAACTCAACCGCTGTATCATTTAATTCAAGCCCAACGGTGGTCGCATTTAATTCATTTTGCAATTTGGCTATAAAGCTGCCTTTACCACACCCAACCTCAAGAACTTTTAATCCAGGGTTAACGATACTATATGCCTGTTCATGCTCCCACTTCCATGGCATGTAATACCAATCAAACTTTTCTAATTGTTCATAGAATGGACCATCGCCATAAATATGAAATGGATAGTAAAAACGAAAACCTGTTTTCAAACATTTATACTGAAAAATTTGATTTATTCCTTGAAAAAATGGAGCTGTATCGATATTAAATGTGCTCTTATATGAAGCAATTAATTCTTTTGTATTTATAGTGGCTATACGCTCCACTAGGCCAGATGTCAATGGCGATTTGATTTTAAATTCGGTTGTCAATTGTATGGATTATAGATGATTGGTGGATGTTTCAAAAGATTTATGAATCAAACAAAATAATACTTCAATATTGCTTTGACCTTAATCTTAACTCTTAGAATATTTTTTTTGTAAAAATTAGTTTCCATTCCATTATTAAAACGCTGCATAGAATATAAAGCTTTCCTATTCTGTTTAATATTAACTTTCCTAACATCAATTTTATCTGCAAGAATATTCCAGTCATATTTGTTTGACGTACCACAATTTTCACCTAACCCATCATTTCCAATATTATTAACCAAACTTGGAAATGGATGTAGTGAAAAGCCGTGATTAATAAAAACATTCGCATACCATCTAATGGCCCAAGTTTTCATCGCTCCATAAGCGTTTTCTCTCAAATGAGTGAAAAATGGATACGTATTATTAATATTAAAATCCCGTATAAGTTGAGCGTTGGTGAATTTCTCCAATAAGTAATGTGAGTCAAAATTGGCTAAAGACCATGATCTGTTCCAGGTTCCCCAGCCCCAGCAGGTAGTGGGTTGATAAAAAAAAGTGGAAGGCAATTTTTTCTTTACCGGAAACATATATCCGGAAACATGCATTACCTTCTCTTCATTTTCATAGACATGGAGTGCATCATTCATGAATTTCAGGAAACCAGGTGAGGTCAAAATATCATCCTCCAAAACAATGATTTTCCCATGTTTATTTACGATTGTGGTTACACCATCTACAATGTTATCGGCAAGGCCCCAGTTGCGGTCGCGCTTTATGAACTCCTGCTCACCACACCAAGTCCTGGAATTCACGATTTCTTCTACCTCCTGGATTTTTTGCAGATCTTCCTGAGTGGCGGTGGCTTTTGGCCCATCGGCATATATGTAGAGTTTGCTCTGGTTTGCCAGGTCGTTTTTAGCCAGCGCCTCCAGCGTTTGTCGTGTGTGCCACGGACGGTTATAAACGAACAGGACTATTGGAGCTAAAGTCATTTCTGTCATTCTTTAATCGCATCAACTATCAAGGAGGTATATTTTAGCTCACCATTCCTGTTTCTGTTATCGTAACGTTTTGACCGGGTAATTCTGCCTCCTTCATCATTCCATTCTTCAAAATGGAAACCACCAAATTCATCCCAGTACTCTAGTAATTTTACCTTAAAGCCGACTTTCTCCAGACGTTCCTTCATTGACTTGTAAGTGTAAAGTATTTTATGGTCATCAGCACCCAACCCAGTGCCACCCGGTCTCACATACTCAATATATTCCTTGTCTGGATGATAGCCGTCAGGAACTGCCAACCGCAATACACCACCTTTTTTGAGAAACCTGTAACAATTCGTATTTGCCAGTTTTGTGTCCTCATCAGAAAGGTGCTCCCATACATGTTCAGCCATTATATTGTCCAGCTGAAGAAACCATAAAAGACTTTTCCAGTCAGATTTTTTAGTGATGTTCAAAGTATTAATATCAGTCCCGAACCATGTTTCATCCGGATTTATCCCGGCAGAACCGACATTGAATTTTATTTTTTTGGCGGTAAAGAATCTCCAAAACCGATTCACAACTCTGAGTTTTATCCTCAAATATTTAACAATGGTATTCATCAGGATTTAATATTTATGCTAGTACCCACCGCCCACTGGAATTTTTGGCATATTTCCAAGTGCTTTTATGGTCGATGCGGTTGAAAAAAATAATGAGGTCGTTGTTGTGAATTGTACCTGTGGGCCAAATCCATGAAAATCAATTTCTAAAAATCCCTTCGCGCGCAATTCTGCACAATAGTCCGGGTTTCGATCTGAATTGTCAAAAAGGATAAAGCCTGTTGGCTTAATTAATTGAATGGCTGTAAGAAGACATTCATGTCTTTTTATTCCGTCAACAATTATAAGATCAAATTGCTGACTGAGATTTAAAGGTGCTTCTGGATAGTCAGCCTCCGGCACCAGCATCAATTTTGAATTAGCAGGTAATTCTCCCTCTATTCGATCATACCATTCTTTGTTATGTTCCATAGAGATAATTGAATGACATCTCCGTGCAAAAAATTTGGTTGAATTTCCACAGCCCCATTCAAGAATGCTGTACTCTGACAAAT
Source organism: Cyclobacteriaceae bacterium (assembly GCA_041750735.1). GTDB lineage: Bacteria > Bacteroidota > Bacteroidia > Cytophagales > Cyclobacteriaceae > JAAUQL01. The sequence continues at coordinate 2,907 of JBGSYX010000377.1, read as the reverse complement.
CAAGTTGAGAAAGATACTCAATAGCGGGATATGTAAACCATGGTATCGGATTACCATCCTTGTCTATTGATTGCTGCTCAATTATACTTCTTTCTTGTCCTAATAGATTTAGGATTTCAATCTGGAGTGGGTTTTGCTTTTTCGATGCTATACCTGGAGAAATAAATACCTTGATGGCTAATTTTAGTCTACCGAACATAATTGACTTTTTTGATATAAGAATAGTTCATTAAGAATTCACCTTGCCCTTTTGGTAAAAGTTTACCGGTATTATAATAATCACCTTGCTCAACTGTAAGATATCCTGCGTTTGCAATCCAATCGAGTATCTCTCCTCCGTTTTCAGAAAAAAGAGTAAAGGGGTAAATACCTTCCATAAGTGGTAGTCGGGGAATCGCGATTTTCACCGTAATTGTGTCATTTGAGTTCTCATAAATTGCAGATTCATGTGTGACGGAATTGCTTAGGTATCCAATTCGAATTCCCTTTTGGTTATCAATGCCCATTGAAATCACTAAAGAATTAAAATCATCAATGCCTTTATTTTCGAGATGCAAAGTGATCACATAATCGCCTCCTGATTTCAGTGTTTTGACCAGCTTTGAATTGTCATCGAGAATTTCGTATTTGAAAAACTTCGCTTTACCGTTGCCACTTCGATCTTTTCTGGTGATAAGGTCTGAATTAAGAGCCTGCTGGTTTTTGTCATTCAAGTAAAAATCAATCACGTTAGTTGTTTCGCCTTGCTTAATTATTGATCCATTACTAATTAAAGCACACTTATTACAAAGGCTCTCAACACTTGCCATATTATGGCTTACAAAAAGTACAGTACGTCCATGGCCTTTGCTTATGTCCTGCATCTTGCCGATGGCTTTTTTCTGAAATTCGGCATCGCCCACGGCCAGCACCTCATCTACGATAAGGATCTCCGGCTCCAGGAAAGCGGCTACTGCAAAGCCCAGTCGCACCGTCATGCCGGAGGAGTAGCGCTTCACGGGTGTATCCATGTACTTGGCCACCCCGGCAAAGTCCACGATCTCTTCTAGCTTCCTGGTGATCTCCCACTTGCGCATGCCCATGATGGTGCCGTTCATGTAGATGTTCTCCCGGCCGGTCATCTCCGGGTGGAATCCCGTGCCTACCTCCAGTAAGCTGGCGAGGCGGCCTTTGGTTTTTATCGTGCCCGTGGTGGGGGAAGTCACGCGGCTGAGGAGTTTGAGTAAGGTGCTTTTGCCCGCGCCGTTCTTACCGATAATGCCCAGCACTTCGCCCTGCTTCACTTCGAGGTTGATATCGCGCAGGGCGGCGACAAGTTCGCCTTTTTCCGCTTTCTGCGTGCGGTCGTTCAAGTGGCCTATTTTGGCGTAGGGATCGTCCTGCCGCATTACGTTCATCTTCCACCAGCGGTTCAGGTCGTGGCTAAGTGTGCCTGTGCCTACTTCGCCCAATCTGTAGATCTTTGAAAGATTCTCTATTTTAATTACGATGTCGCTCATATTGATTGGCGATTTGAGATTGGCGATATGTGATTGGCGATGTATAAATCTGAGATCACTAATCGCACATCTGCTATCGCATATTATTTTTCTTTTTCTTAATTGTATTGACAGTTGATACAAAGATGCTGATCAACTCGTTGTTTTCTAAAATGGCCGCATTCAATCTATCCTTATCTTTTACCATTTCAGCTTCCTGAATGATACGCAATGCCACAAATGTTTCCCGGAGCTCCTTTAGAACCACTTGAATTTTATGAAGGAAATCGTTGGTTGATTCGGCACTTTGAGCCTCACCATAGTTTAGAGCCGGGGAGGAGCAGGATCTTACTATTTGATTGGCAATGTTGTTTGCGGCGCGAGTGTCGGGCAAAGAGTCAGCAATTTTAATTATTATCACTGTGAAGAGAATGAGGCGATTTTCGAGATCTTTTGGGTTCATTTTTAAATTATTCACTTATAATAGGACACCATCTCGCCGAGGCGGTAGATCTTGCTGAGGTTCTCTATTGATTACCGTATTGCTCATATTGATTGGCGATTTGAGATATGCGATTTGAGATATGCGAAGGAAAAATCTGAAATCACATATCGCTAATCTGCTATCGCATATCTTTTTCTTTTATTGTTTTCAATCCCCCCAACCCTCCCGATTTTCATCGGGACAGGCTCTTCGCCAAGGGGGAGAGTAGTGTTGTTGTGTACCGTCACCCTGAATGAGGCACGCCGAATGAAGGGTCGGTTGAATAAAATGAGTATGCCATGAGTTTCATTTGTTCTAGTCGTACTAATTACCAGACTCCCTGCCTACCGCAGGCAGGTTCGCACGGAGTGCTCAGAGTGCCGCATGGGTTGTGCAGGCTCAAGGTGTCGCGTGGGTTGAGATAATTTACTGAGGAAGGAGAGAGTCACTATGTTATTGGAATGAAGGCTGTCCTGGATTGTTGTTTCACTTCTCGAGAATAATTTTATTCAGTTCAGCCCGAAATAATTTGACTTCCTCAATCAACGGGGAGATTTCCTTTTCATCAAATTTTAAGAAGGCCTGATAATAACCTTCTTGTCTTGTATAAAACAAAACAATATACAATTTACCATACTTTTTATCAAGGATTCCTGTCTTTATAAAATGCTTATGAAATTCACTTTTAATCCCCGAATGTGAACTTGTGCGAATTTGGTGTTTTACGAGTAGCGCGTTAACTAAGTAGAAAGCAGCATAATACAATCGGTTGGCAACTGTATTCCAATACCCTTCTGACGCCAGGAGTTCCGCTTCCTTAATAGATTCATCCGCTCGCTCAATTCTGTATTTAACAAAGTCGTCCAAAGAGTATTTCACAATCGTACTCCCTCTGTTTTAACATTCTGATAAAGAGGTGTAATTTCAAATGCCTCCCATTCCTCT
>JBGSYX010000376.1:0-22852 GCA_041750735.1 Cyclobacteriaceae bacterium | reverse complement strand
GAGGTGAGGATATGCTTAATCAGGCTTTATTCTATGCAATTACTTATGAAGCTACATATACAGCCGGTTCTGCTAATAACGTACAGCAATTCAATAACCTTTACCGTACTATTAACCGTGCAAATGTTGTTGAGGAAGGTATCTTGGCAGCCGTTGACCGCGGTGTGATTACTGCAGAAGTAGGAAATTCTTATGTTGGAGAGTGTCGCTTCATTCGTGCACTTGCTCACCTCGAGCTTGCGGTTCATTTCTGCCGCCCATATACTGATGGTAACGGAAGTAAACCCGGAGTGCCTTATCGTAAAGCAGGTGTGAATAACCTCGCGGCTATTGATGCTGAAATATCTAAGGGTCGTGGTACTGTAGCAGAAATGTACACTGCTATGATTGAAGACCTCAATTTTAGTGAAGCTAATCTTCCGGATACTCGTACCGGTAAACTCAAAATTAGCAGGGCGACAAAAGGAGCTGCCATTGCCCTAAAGGTTAGGGTGTATATGCACAAAGCTGATTTTGCCAATGCAATTACAGAAGCAAACAAAATCATTCCAGCAGCAGCGCCATTCGTCAGCCCGATTGGTGGTTATAAGTTAGAAACTTCAGTTGACGGCATGTGGTTCCCAAAGGACTACTCAAATGCTGAATCCATTTTTTCTATTGAGCACCTGGATGTTGATAATAATGGTCCTAATGGTTCGCTTGCCGCGATGTATCCACCAGCAAGCATCAGCGGGAGAGGACTTGTCAGGGTTAGCCCGATAAGCTATAATATGCCAGAGTGGCTTGCTACTGATGCACGGAGAACAAAACTTCTCTTGCAGGATGGCCGGAGTTATTACACCAATAAATACCGCGATATCGTAGGGCGCTCTGATGCCGCGCCACATTTGCGATATGCAGAGTATCTGCTGTATTTGTCGGAAGCGATTGTACGGGTAAAAAATGATACAGATGACAGGGCATTGGCATTGTTGAATGCCGTTCGTGACCGCGCCCTTGAAGGAACCGCGCCATCTTATATGATGACTGATTTTGCAGATGCAAAAGCGATGTTGAAAGCCATTTTGATCGAACGCAGAATAGAATTATTGGGCGAAGGCAGAAGGTGGCACGACATTCATCGTCTGGCGCTTGATCCTGATTTTAGTACCGGTGGCATACCTGGGAAAATGGCTTTTGGTAGCGCGACTTTTGACACGTACGTGATTGGTAAAGATCCTGGGACATTGACGATTGGTATTCCTGCAATCCCGTATTCAGACAACCGATTTATTTGGCCGATCCCTGCTGATGAACTTGCTCAAAATCCCAATATTGAGCAAAACCCAGGGTATTAATCCTCATAAACATCTTTCTAATAAAAAAGCTGCCTCGATTTGTCGGGGCAGCTTTTTTTAAATCGAATCTGAATTGGCATAAGTCATTGAATAAACGCATATAAATGAAAAAATCCCATCAGTAATAAACTGATGGGATTTTTTATAAGATGGACTTTGTTCTATTTCTTGTCCTTGACTTCCTCGTATTCGACATCCGATACATCCGGGCCTGCATTAGCAGATCCTTGTGATTCTGATGGCCCGCCAGCATTGGCAAATGGACCTTCTTGCTGTGCTCCGCCGGATTGTGCGTACATTTCCTGTGCAGCGCCTTCCCATGCTTTGTTTATATCCTGCATGGCAGTATCAATTCCGTCAATATCACGCGCTTTATGAGCCTCTTTAAGCTTGTTTAGAGCACTTTCAATATTGCTTTTGTTTGGCTCTGAGATCTTCTCGCTATATTCTTTCAATTGTTTCTCCGTCTGGAAAATCATCGAATCAGCAGCGTTTACTTTCTCAATGGTTTCCTTTTCCTTTTTGTCCGATTCCGCATTGAGTTCAGCTTCCTGCTTCATCTTTTTGATCTCCTCGTCGGTGAGTCCGGATGATGCCTCGATCCTGATCTTCTGTTCTTTTCCCGTGCCTTTGTCTTTTGCAGCAACATGCAAAATACCATTGGCGTCGATATCAAACGCTACTTCAATTTGTGGAACTCCTCTTGGAGCTGGCGGGATACCATCAAGATGGAAACGACCGATAGTACGATTATCGCGGGCCAGAGGTCTTTCTCCTTGGAGAACATGTATTTCCACGGATGGTTGACTATCAGCAGCTGTTGAGAATACTTCAGACTTCTTGGTAGGTATAGTTGTGTTGGCTTCAATAAGCCTTGTGAATACGCCTCCAAGTGTTTCTATACCCAGTGATAATGGCGTAACATCCAGCAGTAACACGTCTTTTACCTCACCTGTCAGTACACCTCCCTGAATCGCGGCGCCTACAGCCACAACCTCATCAGGGTTTACACCTTTAGATGGTTTTTTGCCGAAGAAAGCCTCCACCGAATCTACAACTTTCGGTATTCTGGTTGAACCACCAACAAGGATTACCTCATCGATATCTGATGCTGTCATGCCTGCATCACTGAGCGCCTTCTTACAAGGAGTAAGTGTTCGCTGTATGAGATCATCTGTCAGTTGTTCAAATTTTGCTCGACTCAATGTACGTACCAAGTGTTTTGGAATACCATCAACCGGCATAATGTAAGGCAGGTTGATTTCGGTACTTGGCGAGCTTGATAGCTCTATCTTTGCCTTCTCGGAGGCTTCCTTTAGACGTTGGAGCGCCATAGGATCTTTGCGCAGATCGATGTTTTCATCTTTGAGAAACTCATCTGCCAACCAGCCTATAATTCGGGCGTCAAAGTCATCACCACCCAGGTGAACGTCGCCATTAGTAGATTTTACTTCGAATACGCCATCGCCTAATTCAAGTATTGAAATATCAAATGTTCCTCCACCGAGGTCAAAAACAGCGATCTTCAGATCCTTGTTTTTCTTGTCCATTCCATATGCAAGCGCTGCGGCTGTCGGTTCGTTTATAATACGCTTTACATCCAGGCCAGCAATTTGCCCTGCTTCTTTGGTAGCTTGACGTTCGGCGTCATTAAAATACGCCGGTACAGTGATTACTGCTTCGGTAACTGTGGTGCCGAGATAATCTTCGGCAGTTGATTTCATTTTTTGCAATACCATAGCAGAAATTTCCTGCGGAGTGTATAGTCTGTCGCCGATTCGCACTCTTACCGTATCGTTATTGCCCTTTTCTACTTTGTAGGACATGTTTTTTCTCTCTTCGTTAACTTCAGAGTATTTTTTCCCCATAAACCGTTTGATGGAGCTTACGGTATTTTGTGGATTAGTAATTGCCTGCCGTTTAGCTGGATCTCCTATCTTCCTTTCGCCATTGCCGTTATCAAGAAAAGCAACGATAGAAGGGGTAGTTCTCCTGCCTTCACTATTAGGAATTACCACAGGTTCATTACCTTCCATCACTGCTACGCAGGAATTGGTAGTTCCTAAATCTATTCCTATAATTTTTCCCATGATTTTAATTGATTATTCCCTTTGTAGGAGATTGATTAACAATGGTTGTGCCAATGGAGTCTGACAGGTATTTCGGTGTCAATATGGCAGTAATATGGATATTTTAAATTTAATACCGTGACAATTGCATCATGCACAGTCAGGAATTATTATAAAGGCTAAGTAGTTTTCTCGCCGCAGAAATCGCGGGAATCTGCCTTAATCGGATTTCTTGTTCGAGTGATGCAATATGCGGTAGAATGTTGCTACTTGTATAAAATTGCTGTTTCAGCGAGTATTCGATGATGTCGTGCATCCATCCGACATTCTGGTTTTGCCTGTTTTTCAGAAAAAAGCCTTTGGTTTTCATCGTCGAGATATACTTAGTAGTCTCCTGCCAGATATACTCCAATCCTTCATTTGTAACTGCTGAACAGAGCAAAACTTCAGGATACCAGCCGCTTTCTGACGGGGGAAAAAGATGCAAGGCATTCTTGTATTCTCGCTGCGCTCTCTCGCACTTGGATTTATTATCGCCATCGGCCTTGGTGATAACTATTGTATCTGCCATCTCCATGATGCCCTTCTTTATACCCTGAAGTTCATCACCGGCACCGGCGAGCATTAGGAGTAGGAAGAAGTCAACCATTTCTTTTACGGCAGTTTCTGATTGGCCAACGCCTACCGTTTCTATAAAAATCACATCGAAACCAGCGGCTTCGCAAAGCAGCATGGTCTCCCTGGTTTTGGTACTCACCCCGCCAAGTGCTGAGCCTGATGCTGATGGCCTGATGTAGGCAAGCGGATCGACCGATAGATTGGTCATCCTGGTTTTGTCGCCAAGAATACTCCCTTTCGATCGCTGACTGCTTGGGTCAATAGCCAATACAGCCAGTTTCTTACCCATGGAAGTGACCAATTTTCCAAACGACTCAATAAAAGTGCTTTTCCCCACGCCTGGTACACCCGTAATACCTATGCGAATGGAATTGCCTGAATATGGCAGGATTTTTTCCAGAACTTGTTCGGCTAATAGGTTGTCGGATTCAAGCGTGCTTTCCGCAAGCGTAATAGCCTTGCTAAGGATGATTTTATCACCACTTAGCACGCCATCTACGTATTCCTGAACAGATAGCCGACTTTTCTTTTTAAACATGCGTTTACACCGTTTTTGTGCCGCAAGTAAGGTTTTTTTAAAAACTTGCTGAAATATGGGAAGGGCTTTTTTTAGTTTTCGTTCCTTTTTGGATTATTCCAAAAGATTTACGGTCGTTCATGAAGAAAAAAGGAATACTTACGGATTCACTTTTAGGGACATTATTCATCCTGTCACTCATCCTGTTTTTCCAGGCAGTTCGGTTGTTTGGGGAATTTAAACTGCTTGATCCTATTGGCGACGCCATTGGGGATGTAGAACTAACGGACCTTGTCTTTTCAAATATCCGTCCAGAAGCTAAGGTAGATACCAATGTTGTTCTTGTGAATATTGGCCAGCTTTCCAGGTCTGGAATAGCACGTGAATTGGAGATCATCAACAATTATGAACCGGCTGTTATAGGAATTGATAGCTATTTTTGGGACCTAAAGGAAGACTCGCTGGGTGACTTAGCATTGAGTGCGGCATTGTCAGACATAGCGAGCCTTGTTCTTGTCAGCAGATTACTTTATAATCCCATAACAGGTGTATATGACTCCATCAGGTATTCTCACCCTGACTTTAATATCGGCCATACTGGCTTTGCTAATCTTGAGACCGACGCCTTAAAACAGTATCAGTACAAAGTCTGCAGAACATTTCCACCCAGAAGAATTATCGAAGGTAAAGAGGAGTTATCATTCGCCTTGACGATAGCCGGATTGTATGATGAATCAGCCGCTAGTAAATGCCTGAACCGCGACAATGAAAGTGAGGTAATCAATTATCGTGGAAATATCATAGGATACGGTCAGTCAACCTCAAGTGGCCGTTTTGCCGCACTTGATGTTTCTGATGTTCTGTCAGAAAGTTTCGAACCAAGTTTGGTCAAGGGCAAAATCGTACTCTTCGGCTACCTCGGAAGTGATTTCAATGATAAATCATGGGAGGATAAGTTTTACACACCACTTAACGTGAATTACGCAGGGCGGTCCAATCCGGATATGTTCGGTATCGTAGTTCACGCCAATATTATTTCAATGATCCTGGGTCGCGATTATATAACCAAGCAGAGTGATACGGCAGGGTATACTACAGCAGTGATTATCTGCTTTTTAGTGGTTTGGCTTTTCACGCTAATTTATAAAAGATTACCACAATGGTATGATGGCGTCACGAAGAGTTTGCAGATTGTGTTTGTCATTCTGTTGCTCACGATCAATGTATTTACTTTCCACTGGTTCAACTACAAAGTAAATCTGACACTGGCCACCATCATGGTCGCGCTGGCCGGGGATTCACTTGAGGTATGTTACGGATTGGTGAAAAACCTGTTTTCAAATTCCGGAAGAAGATTAATATTTAAAGTATATAACTAACTACATTTTTATCATGAAAACAACACTACTTTTTGTTATCGTCACAATGCTTTGTATTGGGCAGTCAATGGCCCAGGAAGGGGTTTTTACCATTATCTTGAATAAGGGCAACAATTCGTTGTCTAATGACAATGGATCAAAGTCCATTACCGTAGGCGCTATAGTCAATCAGGATCAATCGTTGAAAATAGCGGAAAATGGCTACATAGCGCTGCTTCACAATGAAACTGGATCAGGGTTAGAATTGAGTCTCGCAGGGGAGTATAAAATAAGCGATCTGCAGGCGGCAGTTGCTAAAAAGGAAAATTCACTGCTATCGAAGTACGGCAAATTTTTGATGACCAGCCTGATGAGTCAGGCTAACAATAGCCAAAACCTTAATGTAACAGGTGCGGTTGAGCGGGGCTCAGAAACCATAATTCCAGTATTTTTACCAAAAATCACTGATGTATACGGAAGTGAATTATTGGTCTCATGGAAAGGTATGGACAATATCAATGAATATATTATCACCGTGAGGAACAAAGTGGATCAAACTATATTTCAAAAAAATGTAACCGGCAACAGGTTTGTACTACATCTCGACGGAGCCGCATTTACCCAGGAAACAATGCTTATATTAAACATACAGGCCAAAACTGAAGCTGCTTTTATATCACGTGATTTTGGAATCCGACGTGTAGACGGTACTTACCGTGATACCATAAAGCAGCAATACAGCAATTTGCTACAAACCGTGGATACTGAAAATACTACATTGGGAAAATTACTGATTGCATCATTTTTCGAGGAACATCAACTCACTGCTGATGCCCTTGGTTATTATGAATCAGCCGTTAAAACCTCGCCCGATCCTATTGGATTTGCAGTTCTATATGACAGTTTTATAGCTAGAAACGGATTGCGGTAACTCTCTTTTCCGACGATTAAGCTTTCACATGGCCCCAGTTTTCTCCGGATCGAATCCGGTTTAGCTGGGTATGCGTGATGCCAAATCGCTTGGCGATCATCGATAGCCTGGTTTTCTGGGTTTTCAGCAATCTTTTTATGACCCTCACATCGGTTTCAGAAAGCTTATAGCCGGTAGTGCGCCTGCGCAAAACAAGCGGATTCCGGTTGTTGTGTGCGTTCAGCTCAGTCTCTGTCACCCATTTTAGGTTGTAGATGTTGTTGTTTTCTTTGTCGTAGTCGCGATGGATCACATAGTGCTGCTCCTTATTATCCTTTTTTATAAACGTCTCAGCTACAAGTCGGTGCACATAATACTGGCGGGTGAGATCATCCCCAAATTTTACAGTAATGCACCGGTACCCGTTTACATTGCCCCCCATGAGGATTTTGCCATTTTTCTTGTCAATGGCGAAGCTCCTTACACGGCCAAGTATGGAGACTTCATAAACATCGTGCGGTAGGTTTGTTTCAAAATCGATGATTTTCCAAATCTCCCTTTCGTTGATTGATTTCATTTTAGTAAAAAGCTGGTTATTGTGGTCAGTATTAAAAAAATTGATAAGCTGCCTTCTACTTCTTTAATGCATTTCGGCTTAAAATAATTCCATGAAACCTAAAAAAAGTTGAAATTTAATATTGGCCTGCAGCCGGTGAATTATTAAATCTGAAGTATTTACAAAGATCTGGAACAGTTAGGGGTTGTTGTCTGTTATTCAACCTTAAACTCAAAACATGATAACCATCGTTTCTGGTACAAACCGTAAAAACGCAGTAAGCCTGTATATAGCCAAACAATACCAATCGATCCTGCTTGAACATGGGGCAGAATCCAGCATACTGAGTTTGGAAGAAATACCGGAAGACTTCCTGAATGTAGCATTATACGAAAATGTAGGCAAAAACCAGCAGTTTAACCTTCTCCGAACGATGATGAACGATACTAAAAAGTTTGTATTTGTGATACCTGAATACAATGGGTCGTTCCCAGGGGTTCTTAAGGCTTTTATTGATGGGCTTGACAGGGGGAAGGCACTGACAAATAAAAAGGCCGCTTTAGTCGGGATTTCGGCAGGCGACCAGGGCGCCGGAATCGCCCTGAGTCACTTTACCGATATACTAAATTATTGCGGCACGCATGTGCATGGCTATCGTTTGCGAATACCGGGTATTGGTAACCTGATGACTGACAAAGTGATCACCAACCAGATTTATGTAGCCAAATTGCACAAGCAGGCCGCAAATTTCATCGATTTTTAATCAACATTGTCATGAAGGAATTTATTGCTCCCTAACAACTGATTATCATCATTCAGGTGATAGCGTGAAACGTTTTGCTCTGAAGAATGAGGTACATCCTGAAGGTTCACATTTCGGCGAAGGTAAGCCGGAGTGCTCCATTTTTCCCTATAGTCTTCTTCCTTGTCATGACTTAAGGACTTAGATCCATTTAGTTTTTCAATACGGATTTTACTCTGTTGCAACAAATCCTCCTTTTTTGAGTCAATGTTCCTCGACGAAGAATCAGCCACCGAAGGTTCCTTCCTCTGTTCGTTCTGTATTTTTTCCAGGATGTTTTCATCAAGACCCAATTTCAACTCGCTCAACTGCTCATGCTCTACTTCTTTTGGTTTATTCGGATTCTCCCATTTGATTGATCGATCCACGCCATCAAAAAGTCCGGGTTGAGTGGTGGCAGGTTTACGCGGTGTTTTGGTATCTGCAGTGCCTGTTTCAGGATTTGGGAGTGGAGTTTCTTTCACCATTGGTTTGCTGGAATCCAGATGAATCACCGTGGATTTTTTAACGCGTAGATAGTCATTCTGATGATCGAATCCTGTGGCAATCACCGTCACGCGTATGCATTCGCCCAGTTCCGGATCTATGCCATGTCCGAATATCACCTCAGCCTCATCACCGGCCATTTCCATGATATAATCAGTAATCTCGGCGAGCTCATCCATTTGCAATTCGGCTTCTTCACCAGAAATAATCGACAGAAGAACCTTTTGAGCGCCATGGATTTCTTTCTCATTGAGCAACGGTGATGTCAACGCTTCTTCTGCAGCACGTCGGGCGCGGTTTTCACCTTTTGTGATAGACGAACCCATTACTGCCGACCCAGAGTTGCTCATTACAGTTTTCACATCTTCGAAATCTACGTTGACATAACCCGGAACTGTAATAATCTCGGCAATACCCTTAGCGGCAGTGGTGAGTATGTTGTCGGCTTGAGCAAAGGCATCGCGAATTGATAAATTTCCATAAATCTCGCGGAGTTTATCGTTGAGAATTACGAGGACTGTGTCACAATTGGCCTTAAGTTCATTGACGCCTGCTTCTGCCTGAAGCATTTTTTTTCCGCCTTCAAAACCAAAAGGAACTGTGACTATACCAACGGTCAGTATCCCAAGGTCACGTGCTACCCTGGCGATGACAGGAGCGGCTCCTGTACCGGTGCCACCACCCATTCCTGCGGTTATAAACACCATCTTAGTGTTATCACTGAGCAAGTCGCGGATGTCCTCCTTGCTTTCAAGGGCAGCATTCATGCCTTTTTCAGGATTAGCTCCGGCACCAAGCCCCTGTGTGAGATGTTCGCCTATCTGTAGCCGATTGGGAATAGGGCTTGTCATGAGGGCCTGTGCATCGGTATTGCAGATGATGAACTCCACGTCGCGAATGCCCTGGTTGTACATATGATTTACAGCATTGCTGCCGCCACCGCCTACACCAATCACTTTGATGATCGATTTGCGATGCTTTGGGATGTCGAATGAATATGAGTTGTCAGTCATAATAATATAGTTTTCCGGTTATATACTAATAGTCTTCTTTGCCATCCAAATCGTCGATGAGCAAACCTTTGGTTTTATCGATGATTCGTTTGAAAAAGTCGGTTCCCCGATCTACAGTGGATTCTTTAACAGACTTTTTCAATGGTGTTTTTTCCTGATATCTGTTTTCCCTGTCATCGATAGCTCTGAATCCCGTGAGGACCAGGCCTACTGATGTTGCATACATTGGTGTTTTCACGGCTTCGATTTTGCTTTTGCCGAGGTGCTCATTTGGATACCCGACACGTGCGTCAAGGCCGGTCATATATTCAAAAAGCTGCTTCACATTCTGCAATTGCGAACCGCCACCTGTGATGACGACACCGGCAGCAAGTTTCGATTGGTAGCCTGAAGTAATGATTTCTCCATGAACCATCTCGATGATTTCCTGCATCCGCGCTTCAATGATATGCGACAGGTTCTTAATGGAAATTTCCTTAGGAGCCCGATCGCGCAGATTTGGAATAGAGACGATTTCATTTGGGCTGGCTTCTTCTGCAATCGCTTTTCCAAACTTGGTTTTAAGCAGTTCTGCCTGGTGTTGCATTACCATGCAACCTTGCTTTATATCCTGGGTAATAATGTTTCCCGCTAAGGGAATTACCGCCGTGTGACGGATGATGTTTTCATGGAAAATGGCGATATCTGTGGTGCCACCACCTATGTCCACAAGGCAAACACCGGCTTCTTTTTCCTCATCGCTGAGTACGGAGAGGCTTGATGCAAGCGGCTCGAGAATTAGGTTTTCAATTTCCAGTCCGGCACGCCTTACGCATTTGTTGATGTTGTTGATGGCGTTTGTCTGTGCGGTAATCACATGAAAGTCAGCCTCAAGCCGAACTCCAGACATGCCCACCGGATCCTTGATGCCGTCCTCGTAGTCCACATAATAGTCTTGTGGCATTACGTGGATGATTTCACTACCCGGAGGGATCACGATTTTGTACATGTCGTTGGTAAGACGACTAATGTCTTCGATAGTAATTTCTTCGTCGGTATGACTCCTGGTGATACTGCCATGCTGCACAGAGCTGCGGATATGCTGGCCGGCAATACCCACATTCACTATCCGAATATTTATGCCTGACTGCTCCTCAGCTTCCTTCACAGCTTTTTCGATAGCGAACACCGTTTTATCGATATTTGACACGATACCACGGATGACACCGTCAGACACTGCTTTGCCCATTCCCAGCACCTCGAGTTTTCCGTATTCATTTTTTCGCCCTACTATGGCGCAGATTTTTGTAGTTCCTATATCTAGGCCTACAACGATTTTTTCCTTTTCCATAATTTATAAGTTATTCGCAAACGATTTGATTTTTAAATTTCACACTGACACGGTTATAAGTATTCCAGCCTTTGGTTGGCAAAATCTCCTTGTAGAAGATCTCAATCTTCCTGAATTTGGATTCGATCATTTCTGGTCTCCCAAAGTCGATGACCTGCCTGCCAACCTGCTGGTACATTTTTATATTACCCGATGCATCTATATGGAGCTGGGCTATTTGTGCTTTCCAGAAGGTACTATTCTCGATAAATTCCAGTAGCTCCATGAGTTGAGTTCCTGTCTCCGAATCGTATAGGTTAGTGAGTTTTCTGTTATCAGCATAGGGGCCGTCGATAAGGACCACCCGCGCCGTGTATCTGCGCGATACAGGGAGGATTTTTCCCTTGTCGCTGATATACCGGTCCTGCATCTGGTTGCTCACCAGGCGTGCAATCGGTCTGCTCTGGTAAATGTTGACTGAAAGCGCACCGTTCAATTCCTTGTATACTTCCACGTCCTCCACAAAATGGTTTTTTCTGATTTCATCTTCGATTTTATCGAGATTCAGGTCCTTGAAGAACATGCCTATAATCTTGGTTTGTCCGTCGTCTGTGATGGTACGAAGCACGTCCTTTTCGCTGATGAAATAGTTTTTGTATTCGTTATCAATGCTTATGTCTATGGCTGTGCAGGTTTTAGCCTCGTATTTTTTATCCACGAAACTGATGGAAACCACGAGGAGAACCACCAATCCAGTTGACTTTCCTAATAGCGATATGTTATCCCAGCGCAGTTTCATCTTTTCTTTGAAAGTATGTCTTTGATTTGCGGCACAAACCTGTCGATATCCCCGGCGCCAATGGTGAGAAGCACTTCAGGGTTACGGGCAGTTATTTCATTCAATACATCGGAATTTTTGACAATCTTTTTGTCGCGGTTTTTCATCTTGTCGAAGATGATGCCCGATGTTACGCCCTCAATGGGCAATTCCCTGGCCGGGTAAATATCCATCAAAAGTATTTCGTCGGCCAGGTCCAGGCTGGAGGCGAAGCCATCAACAAAATCCTTGGTCCGGCTGAAGAGGTGAGGCTGGAAAATAGCCGTAATCCGCTTTCCGGGATACAACTTCCTTACTGACTCGATGAATGCCCTTATTTCCGTCGGATGATGCGCATAATCATCTATGTAAACCAGCGTGTCGGTTTTAATATGGTATTCAAAACGGCGTTTTACGCCTTTGAAAGTTGCCAATGCGTTTTTAATGTCTTTGATGTCGGTGCCCAGATTACGGCAGACAGCAACTGCAGCCGTGGCGTTTTCTACATTGTGAAATCCGGGAATTGCCAGGTGTATTTCGGTGGAAAATCCATCTTCACCATGGAAGTCGAATGTAAATTCTGAGCCGGCTACCTGGATATTTGCCGCATAATTTTGCCCTTCACCCCGACCATAGGTATGGGTAGTTACCTTTTGCACACTACTTTGAAGCCACCCGGTCAGCGAGTGGTTTACATAGGCATGTCCACCCGGTTTTATTTTGTTCACAAACTCCAGGAAGGAAGTTTTCATAGCTTCATGATCGCCATAGATATCCAGGTGGTCGGGATCGGCGGAAGTGACAACGGCGATGTCGGGTGTAAGCCGGAGAAATGATCGGTCATATTCATCTGCTTCCAAAACGGCGATGGTATTCGGCCCTGTCTTTCCTTCTATAATCAGGTTTGACTCATATCCCTGGAGAATCCCACCCATGATCGACAATGACGGTTTCTTGGCGGTTTTCAGAATATGGGCAATCATCGAAGAAGTGGTCGTCTTCCCATGTGTTCCTGCTACAGCTACAGACCGGAGATCATTGGTGATGAGCCCTAATACTTCGGACCTTTTGAGTATGGTGAAATCGTTATTTTTAAGGCATTCTAGTTCCTTGTGATCCGACGGAATGGCGGGTGTATATATTACCAGAACATGACCCTTTTTCGACAGGACAACTTCAGGAATTGACTTTTCTCCATGGTCATGATAATGGACTTCGGCTCCCTCCTGTTGCAATGCCGAAGTCAATGGAGTTTCCGTCTTATCATAACCGTACACCTGCTTGCCCGAATGCATAAACCATCGGGCCAGGGCACTCATACCAATGCCACCTATGCCCAAAAAGTATATGATATGTCGGTCGATGAGTTTCAACGGATTAGTGCGATTAATTCATTTACAATACTTTCAGCGGCTCTTGGCCGTGCGTAGCTCCGGATATTTTCCGATAACACTTTTTGTTGCACTGGATTGTAGAGCAATTTCAGCGCCTCCGGAACGAGGTTAATCCCTGCATCCTTGTCGGCAACCATCAACGCTGCTTTGCCACTCACCAGGGCCATTGCGTTTTTTGTCTGATGATCCTCAGCTACATTGGGCGATGGGACAAAAATCGACGGTTTACCGGCAATGCATATTTCGGAAATGGAAAGCGCTCCGGCACGTGATACCACCACGTCGGCCGCGGCGTAGGCAAGATCCATTTCCCTTAGAAATTCATAAGTCCGTATGTGTTTCAGGTCAAAAGCTTTGAGCTTCTCACTAAATTCTTTCCAGTAAAAGGAGCCGATTTGCCAGATGAGCTGTACGTCGGAGTTGATTATATCCTGAAGGTTTTTAATCAGGCTTTCATTGATTGTTCTGGCGCCAAGGCTTCCTCCAAATGCGAACAGTGTCTTTCTCGCCGGATCGAGGCCGAAGTGTTTAATGGCCTGCTCTCTCTTTTGGTCAATATCAAGAATGTCGCTGCGTACCGGATTGCCAGTGATTACAATTTTTTCCTTAGGGAAAAATTTGTCCATATTCTCATAGGCCACACATATTTTATCTGCCTGTTTGGCGAGGAGCTTGTTTGTGAGTCCCGCATAGGAATTTTGCTCCTGGATAAGTGTCGGGATTCCTGCCTTTGCGGCAGTTTTCAGTGTTGGACCACTGGCAAAACCACCTACACCCACTACCACATCAGGCTTAAAGCTGCTGATGATCTGGCGGGTGCGTATCATACTGCTCAATACTTTGAATGGGAACATGATATTTTTGAGTGTTAGTTTCCGTTGCAATCCGCTGATCCAAAGGCCTTCGATTTCATAGCCGGCTTCGGGAACCTTGGTCATCTCCATTTTTCCCTTTGCTCCGACAAACAAAATCTTTGTGTCGGGCAAAACTTCCCTGAGCCTATTGGCAATAGCAATCGCCGGATAGATATGTCCGCCTGTTCCGCCGCCGCTTATGATTACCCGATATGGTCTTTTATTTTCGATCACTGGTTTTATGCTACTGATGAAATTTTTCTCACTTCATTTCCACCTGCTTTTTTTGGTCCTAATTCTTCTATTTCTCCACGGCTAACACTGAGGATTATTCCTACTGAAAACCCGGTGAATAATAGTGATGTGCCACCCATGCTGATCAATGGCAAGGGCAGTCCGGTAATAGGAAGCAGCCCTACCGCAACGCCAATATTCACCATGGCCTGCAGCACCAATGCCAAACTGAGCCCGGCGGCCAGCAAGCCGCCAAAGGCACGTTCACTTTTTGTCTCTGTCATCATACCCCGGTACAGAAGGGCGAGATAAAGCACAATAACCCCAAGCGCCCCAACGATGCCGTATTCTTCCACGATGATGGAGAATACAAAATCTGAATAGGAGTGAGGGAGGAAATTGCGTCTGATGCTATTGCCAGGCCCCATACCTGTAATGCCTCCGGAGGCGATGGCTATGTATGATTGTTTTGCCTGGAAAGGCAATTCCTGCGGATTCAGGTAATCTTTGATTCTGCTCACGGCTGTTTCGCCTCGTTGGCCGATAAGTACTGCCAGTGTCGCGGCAAGCACCCCGATGAAAAACAGCATCGCCAGGTATTTCACCGGCACCCGGCCAATGAAGAGCATTACACCACAGGTAACAAGCAACAGCCCGGCAGTAGAAAGGTTGGTCATGCCGATTAGGCCGCAGATAAGTCCGCACCACAAGAGCATGGGTATAAGCGATTCTTTGAAACTGTCGATATTTTGCTGTCTCCTGGCCAGCATGCTTGCCAGTTGCATAATGAGCGCGAGCTTGGCGAGGTCGGATGGTTGGAAGGTTTTATTGATTCCGGGGATGGTGATCCAGCGGGATGCCTCATTCAGATTTGTACCGAATTTCCATGAGAAAATCAACAATGGTACCGAAAGCCATAGCGCATACCTGGATATTTTGGAATAATACCTGTAATCGATACGATGTGCTGCCCACATGGCGACTAACCCCAAAAAGACCATAAACCCATGCCTTAATAGATAGATTTCAGTATTTCCGTCAGCATTTTTATAGGCTAATGCACCGATAGCACTATATACAACCCAAATGCTTATTATAGATAAGAGAAAAACAATCGCCCAGATCACAGGATCGCCTTTCAAATTCCTATCTGCCCATTCTTTAATCATAGCGATTTCAACTTCCGGTTAGTTTATTTTTTAATGCAGCAATGGCTTCTTTGAATCTATTGCCACGGTCTTCATAGTTCTTGAACAGGTCGAAACTCGCACATGCCGGCGACAGGAGTACCACTTCACCGGGAGCGGCTTTGTGCTGCGCTAATTCAACCGCAGTATATATGCTGTCCACTGAGGAGATATCCTTATGGTATTCACCAAAGTGTTTTATGATTTTGGTGTTGTCTATGCCCAGTGCAACGATGGCTTTTACGCGCTTTTTCACGAGATCATCGATTTGTGTGTAATCGTTTCCTTTGTCAATGCCGCCAAGAATCAGCACCAGTGGCACATCGAAGCTTTCCAATGCATACCAGACGGCATCTACATTGGTGGCTTTGGAATCATTATAGAATGCCACCTCATTGATCGAGTCGGAATATTCCAGCCGATGTGGAGCATTTTTGAATGTTTTTAACGCCTTCTGAATATTTTCCCATGGCACACCTACGGCCCTGGCTGACTGGATGGCGGCCATACTATTGATCATGTTATGCTTTCCACGGAGTGTCAGGCCTGTCTTGGCTATCTTTTTTACTTGATCGCCTTCCATGAAGACCAGGTATTTGTCCGTAAGCCACGCCCCGCGATTCTGCGTTTTTTCAATCGATACCGGCAGCATCGTTACGTTTGATTGGGTTTTTTCCAGATGTGCGCTGATGGCTGGATCCCCGGCATTGAAGATGAAAAAGTCTTCTTTTCTCATGTTTCGTATTACCCTGAATTTGGACAACACGTAATTATTAAAATCGTAATTGTACCTGTTCAGATGGTCAGGCGTAATGTTGAGAAGTACGGCCACATGCAGCCTGGATTTAATCATGCCATCGAGCTGGAAGCTGCTCAGTTCTACTACATAATATTCTTTGTCTTCCAGGGCGATCTGTTTCGCCAGGCTAAAACCTACATTTCCCGTAAGGCCAACATTCAAACCAGCTTCCTTGAGCAGATGATGGGTGAGCAACGTGGTGGTGGTTTTTCCGTTGGTTCCGGTTATACCAATAATTTTTGCTTTGGTGTAACGGATCGCGAATTCGATTTCAGAAATCACCGGAATATTTTTGCCCTTGATCTGCACGATGAGCGGAGCGTCATCAGGAATACCCGGACTCTTTATCACTTCTTGTGAATCGAGGATTAATTCAGAGGAATGCCGGCCTTCCTCATAGGAAATCCCGTTTTCTGTGAGTGTATGTTTGTGGATGGATGGAATAAAGCCATTGTCTGAAAGGAATACGTCGAATCCTTTCTTCTGAGCGAGAATTGCCGCACCAACGCCGCTTTCACCTCCACCCAATATGACAATCTTTTTATTCATTTTTTCTGTGTTCGTTTTTTACGCTTACCGCAATTTCAATGTAGCCAGTGTCATTATGGCCAGCAGGATTCCCACCGTCCAGAATCGTGACACTATTTTAGCTTCATGAAGATTTTTCTTTTGATAATGATGATGTAGCGGCGACATCAGGAAGATCCGCCGGCCTTCACCATATTTTTTTCTTGTGTACTTGAAATAGGACACCTGAATTATTACTGAGAGATTTTCAATGAGGAAAATGCCGCATAGTACAGGGATCAGCAATTCTTTCCTTATTACTAAAGCCAGCACTGCGATAATAGCGCCCAAAGAAAGGCTACCCGTATCCCCCATAAATACCTGGGCCGGATAGGTATTGTACCAAAGGAATCCGATGCAAGCTCCAACAAAAGCAGCGCAGAAAATAGCCAGTTCGCCGGAGCCTGGAATAAACATAATATTCAGGTAATCAGAAAATATGGCGTTGCCGGAAACGTATGCCAGTATAGCCAGAGTAAGCCCGATAATCGCCGAAGTTCCGGCGGCCAGCCCATCAATCCCATCGGTGATATTTGCGCCGTTAGACACGGCCATAATAATGAGGATGACGAATACTACATAGATTGGCATCGTGAGGTCATCGCTGATGCCAAAGGTGAAAAATTCGTAATCGAGCTCATTGTTTTTCATGAAGGGGATGGTGGTCCTTGTGGATTTCACATCTTCATAGCGCAACTCCGACATCCGAGTGCCTTCCTGTATTGTTTGGCCCGGCTCAAAATCACGAATGGTTACGCCAGGATGGTAGTAAAGCGTTAGGCCCACAATAAGACCAAGCCCTATCTGGCCAATGATCTTGAAAATACCCCGGAGACCTTGTTTATTTTTCTTGAAAACCTTGATATAATCATCGAGAAAGCCAATTATACCCATCCATAAGGTAGCGGTGAGCATGAGGATAATGTAGATATTATCCACTATGCTGAACAAAATGGTGGGGAGTATGATGGCCAGGATAATGATGATTCCGCCCATGGTGGGTGTGCCCTTCTTTTCCATCTGACCGGTGAGCCCCAGATCGCGGATCGATTCTCCGACTTGCTTTTTACGCAGGAAATTGATGAGGTTTTTACCAAAAGAAATGGTGATGATGAGAGATAATAATGCCGCCATACCCGCACGGAACGAAATGTACTGGAATACTCCCGCACCTATGAGGTTATATTTTTCTTGAAGATATGTGAATAGGTAGTAGAACATTTATGGCTTGCCTGGTTTGTCGTTGTACATAAGTTCGTCGAGCTCAATCAGTGTTTTTCTGTCGCTGAATGCGCGTTTTACACCCTTTATTTCCTGGTAGTCTTCATGGCCTTTTCCTGCAACGAGAATGATGTCAAAATCCACTGCCAAAGCGAGGGCAGTTTTTAGCGCTTCGTAGCGATCCACGATGGTGATTGTCTTGCGGAAATCCACGGGACTCACACCGGCTTTCATTTCTGCAATGATCGCCTCTGGCTCCTCGTTTCGCGGATTATCGGATGTAAAGATTACCCGGTCGCTGAATTTGCAGGCTATATCGGCCATTACGGGTCGTTTTTCCCTGTCACGATTGCCACCGCATCCAATCACAGTAATGACTTGCTCACTTGTGGTTCTGGCATTTTTAATGGTATTCAGCACATTTTTTAGTGCATCTGGAGTATGGGCGTAATCCACGATGGCGATTTTTTTGCTCTTCAATGGCACCCTTTCGAACCGACCATTTACAGGAACCATAGAGGAAAGTGCCACCAGAACTGATTCAGCATCTTCGCCCAGAATCGTCGCAGCACCATAAACCGCAAGGATGTTGTACGCGTTGAATTTGCCAATCAGATTGAACCAGATTTTCAGATTATTGATTTCTAATTCCATCCCCTGCATGGTATCTGAAACTATTTTTGCGCGAAAGTCAGCTACAGACCGGATGCTGTAACTATACTTTGCCGCCCTGGTATTTTGGAACATTACTGGACCATTGCTATCGTCAAGGTTTACCAATGCGAAGGCTGATGACGGTAAGTCATCGAAAAACTTTTTCTTGGCTTTGATATAGGCAGCAAATGTTACGTGATAATCGAGGTGGTCGTGGGTGATATTGGTGAAAACCGCACCTGCAAATTTCAAACCTGCAATCCTGTTTTGATCTATGGCATGACTACTCGCTTCCATGAAACAATGCGTACAACCTGCATCGACCATTTGCCCAAGCAATTTGTTGATTTGAAGCGCATCGCCTGTGGTATGGCTGGCAGACAATTCGGTCTCGTTAATTTTATTGCAGATCGTGGAAAGCAATCCGGAGTTGTAGCCAAGATTTCTGAATAACTGGTGGAGTATAGTAGCAATGGTGGTTTTGCCATTGGTCCCTGTTACGCCAACAAGGGTGAGCTTTTCAGATGGATTGCCGTAGAAATTACCGGCGACTATTCCCAGAGCCTTAGAACTGTTTTCCGTGGATATCCAGGTTATGGAGCCAATTTGTTGGGGATCGGTTTCTGCCAGAATGGCGCCTGCGCCTTTTTCTATTGCCGTTGATATGAAATCGTGGCCATCGACCTGTGTGCCTTTGACAGCGATAAAAAGATTGCCAGGCTCAACTTTGCGTGAGTCGAACTGAACGCCAGAAATGGCGGCTTCCATATCGCCCGAAGTAGCCCGGATCGATACCTTGTACAATATGTCTTTGAGCAAGATCATCCAAGTCGCAGAGAAATGGTCAGTCCTTTTTGAATTCTTTTTCCCGGTGGTAAGGATTGCGACACGATCCTGCCTGATCCCGCGTGGGATACATACAGCCCCTGGTTTTCCAGAAGAAAAATAGCATCCCGGAGAGTCATGCCCAATACATTGGGCACAACTTCCGGGGCTATTTCATCGGTCGTCCATAACACAGCATTATCTTTCACACGAGCTTTCACCCAATCTGCATCCGTGTTGGATTTGTTGGGTATATCGAACTCGTCGCATATCATTTCAAGTTCCTCACGATGCCCGGCTCTGATCACGGGGAAAATCTCCATATCTTCATTTTCCTTGGCGATAAAGACGGGATGATCGAGAATATCGAGGGAATAGATTTTATCGGCAATTTCTTTAAAAACCGGCGCAGCTACATTAGAACCAAACTGACGGAATCCTCGCGGAGAATTTATCACAACGATACAACTGTATTTTGGCGCATCAGCAGGAAAATAGCCTACGAAGCTGGTGTTGTACTGGCGGGTATATCGCCCATCCACTATTTTTTGAGCAGTTCCGGTCTTACCGGCAATCTTATAATGACTATCCTTAATATTGACAGCGGTGCCATTTTCAACCACACCTTCCAGCAATTTTTTCATTTTTTTCAACGTACTGCCAGAACAGATGCTGCGTACAATTACTTCTGTTTCATACTCCTCAATTTCCTCATCTGCCCTATTGATCGATTTGACGATGATCGGGCGTATCACTTTGCCGTCGTTGGCAATGCCATTATAAAATGCGAGGATTTGTAGAGGTGTGAGTTCTATTTCATAGCCGATCGACATCCACGGAAGTGTGATCCCGCTCCAGGATTTATCAGATGGATGCTTGATCTTTGGAGGGGCCTCACCCTCCATCTGGAATCCAAGTGGTCGGGAAAGTCCGAAGGAATTGATATACTCAATAAATTTTTCAGGTTGACTGCCAAAATGGTTATTCACCAGTTTTGATATGGCCACATTGGATGAAACTTCAAAAGCGTGGCTGATAGGAATAGTGCCGTGGCCTCCTTCAAGGTGGTCACGCATGGTATGATTGTAATACTTGATGGTGCCATCGCCGGTGTTGATGCTGTCGGCCAGATTGATCTTTGTGTCTTCCAGCAGGGCGATCATAGATGCCGTCTTAAAGGTAGATCCCGGGTCGCCTAATCCCTGTACTGCATAATTAAAAATTTCCCTGTAACCACCGTTTTTCGCATTGCGGGTCAGATTTGACATGGCTTTGATTTCCCCCGACTCTACTTCCATCACTACCACACAGCCATAGTCAGCATCGTGGTCGGTCATGGCGTGGTTCAACGCCGATTCAGCAACATCCTGTATGTTTACGTTGATGGTGGTATATACATCGTATCCTTCGACGGGCTTGATTTCCGATCCGTCAAAAAGGGGCATCCAACCTCCTCCGGCAATTTTTTGATACAACGCTTTTCCGTCCTTTCCGGCCAGGTATTTGTCATAGCTATATTCGATGCCCGCACCATCATTGTTGGTATTCATAAAGCCGATGGTACGGTGGCCCAGGTAGGAGAAAGGCCTGTATCGGCGATCCACTTTTTCAAAGATTACACCGCCTTTATTTCTTCCTTCCCGAAAAATAGGCCAGGTTTTCATGGCTTTCTTATCCGGATAGTCGATCTGCTTGCGGTTTAGGATAATGTATTTTTTCCCAGACAGACGGGCATCATTGATTTTTCGCTTGTAATAGTCTCTGCTCTGATCGTTGTAAAGTCTAGAAAGCATCCAGGCCAATGAATCTATTCCGTTTTTATAAAGGGAGGATTCCACAATGGTCGGATCCATGGCCACAATGTATGAGGGAACGGATGTTGCCAGGAGGCTGCCGTTGTCGCTGTAAATATTTCCGCGTGTAGCTTTTACGGTCTTATATTCGAAATCGACTTCTTCAGAGATTTTGGCCCATTTTCCACCCTCATCATTCTGAAGGATAACAATCTTGCTCACCGCAGCCAATGCGAAGGCCGTGGTGATCAGAAATGCAACCCTGACACGCAGTATGATGGATCTTCTAATATTCAACGTCGTCTACTATTTTATTTGGTGGTGTATGACTTTCCTTCAATCCCAGTTTTTTTACTTTTCTGGCCACTTCTGTTTGCTTGCTTGCAAACATGTATTCGGATTTCAGCGATGTATAATCGGCGCGAAGCTCTTCCACTTCTATCTGCATTTTGTCGATTTTGCGTATCATTCGTTCCGCCCAGTGGTTGTTGGCGATATAGAAAATAGCAATCATGGTCAGAAAGAGAATTTTATGAAGGTAGTTCACGGGGATACCTCCCTCGAAGAGCGCGTTTAAACTCATTTTTTTCTGGAGGTAGGAGAAAAGTCCACTTCCTGAGTCCGTACTTTTGTTTGCCCTGACTGTATTCTCTCCCATATCAGATTTTTTCTGCAACTCTCAAGCGGGCACTTCTTGCCCGGTTATTTTCGGAAATTTCCTCCTCGGAAGCGACTATCGGTTTTCGCGTAACTGGCTGAAATGGTTTTAATTGATTGCCGAAAACGTCCTTTTCCACTTCACCGCTGAATTTGCCTTTCCCGATGAAATTCTTCACCAAACGATCTTCCAACGAATGGTATGATATTACCACGAGTCGTCCGCCTGGATTCAATACGTTTACAGTCCTTGTCAGCATTTCCTTCAAAGCGTCCAATTCGTTATTTACTTCGATACGAAGCGCCTGGAATACCTGTGCGGCATATTTGAAATCCTTGCCCCTTGGCGCCAGTTTTTTAAATATCCCCTTCAAGTCTTCAATGGTTTTGATTTGTTTACCGTTTCGTGCCTCTACGATTGCGGCTGCCAGAGTGCGTGCATTCCTGATTTCACCGTACATACCAAAGATTTTGTGTAAATCTTCTTCACTGTAAGTGTTAATTATCTGTCGGGCAGTTTTTGTGGCGCTGCGATCCATTCGCATATCCAGCGGCCCGTCAAATCGTGTCGAAAAACCACGGTCGGCAGTGTCGATCTGATGGGATGAAACACCAAGATCTGCAAATATCCCATCTGCTTTGCTTATACCCTCTGCCTTGAGAAATTTGTCAAAATGCCGGAAATTACTTTTTATAAACCTGAATGACTTGCTTGAAATCCGCGAGGCATTTGCTACTGCGTCGCTATCCTGATCAAAAGCTATCAGTAAGCCACCGTCATTTAGTTTTTCTACGATTGATAGCGCGTGGCCACCTCCGCCAAAAGTAAGATCAACATAAATGCCGTCAGGTTTTATCTGCAGGGCATCGATGCT
>JBGSYX010000375.1:0-15384 GCA_041750735.1 Cyclobacteriaceae bacterium | reverse complement strand
TTCCGATACGCTCGTCATGGAAATCAACAAAATTGTTGAGTCGGTCCAGGTCACTGCCATTACTTCAAGAATACTGGAAGTTTTCTACAAAAACAGAAAAGGGGCAAATGGTGAGACCATCACTGAATCGTACGTACAATTTATACCTGAAACTCCATGAAGGAAGTCCGGCAAATCCTGAAAAGCATCAGCGAAGGCCGTATAGCGCCGGTCTATTTTCTGCACGGCGAGGAGCCCTATTATATCGATTTGATTACTGATCTGATTGAAAAAAACGCACTCGACGAGGCTGCTAAAGGTTTCAACCAAGTGGTGATGTATGGCAAGGACGTGAAAGTGATCGACGTGTTGAATCAGGCGCGGCGCTTTCCCATGATGTCCGATCGGCAGGTGGTGATTGTGAAAGAAGCCCAAAATATCCAGGACCTCGGCAAATCTGAAGGTGAGCAGCATCTGATCAAGTATATTCAAAATCCACTGCCTTCCACTATTCTGGTTCTGGCTCACAAGCACAAGACGCTTGACAAGCGGAAGTCGCTTTTTCTCGCGCTCGATAAGCACGCTGTCGTACTCACGTCCAATAAGCTCTACGATAACCAGGTACCCGATTGGATCAGGGAGTATTTTTCCGAAAGGCAAATCGGAATCACCGATAAGGCGGTTTTTATGCTGGCCGAAAATATTGGAAACAACCTGGAACGGCTTTCCAATGAAATCGAAAAAATGCTCATCAACTTCAAGGAAAAGGTGAAAGTGGATGAACATATCATTCATAAGTACATTGGGATTTCGAAGGACTACAACATGTTCGAATTGCAAAAGGCGATCGCATACCGCGAAATCTCCAGGGCAAATAAAATTGTGAACTATTTTGAAGCCAACCCGAAAGCCAATCCCGTGATTCCTGTCATTGCCACGCTATTTTCCTTTTTCTCCAGGTTGCTGATCGTCTATACCGCGAAAGATAAGACGGAGGCCGGTGTGGCTGCGGCGCTCAAAGTGAATCGTTTCTTTGTAAAGGACTACCTGATAGCGGCTGGCAAATATCCCTATTTTCAAACCCTGAATATTATCCATGCCCTGCGCCACGCCGATTTGCAAAGCAAGGGCGTCAATGTGGCCAATCTGGAAGACGGTGCGATACTGAAAGAGTTGACATTTAAAATTTTACATTGGGATTAAGTGTAATTTCTTCCTCAAAACTCCAGTTCTATCTGCAATAAATTTATTTTTGCGTTAAGGCAATTTAACTGGCCTCTGCCAGTTGTTTTTAATAATGAACTGATGCTTATGCGCTTTGTATTTTCCTTTGTTTTTATAACTAGTCTCCTGTCGTTCCGATCTTACGGCCAGTCGAGCCTCAGCTATACATCCGATGATGCAGCCTATCGACAGGGTGTGGAATTTGTCAATAACGGTAAGTACCTGGCGGCCATAAAAGCATTTGAGGATTTCCAACGTCTTGGAAAGGATGACCTGAAACTCGCCGATGCACAGTATTACATCGCCTTCTGTGCTGTTCAACTGAAAAATGATGACGGCGAAATGCTCATTGAAGAGTTTATCCGCGATAATCCCGCACATACAAAAGCATCGCTGGCATACTACGAACTGGCATCGCTCAAGTATAATGAGAAGAACTATAAAGAGGCCATTAAATATTTTGAAAAGCTCTATTTCTCCGGGTTGAATAAGGAATTGCAGGCTGATGCAAAATTTAAATACGGCTATGCATGTTTTACCCAGAAGCAATTTGACAAGGCTTATGAAATGTTTGATGAACTGAAGCGGGAAGAGAATAAATACCAGTTCCCGGCGAGCTACTATGCCGGTTATCTGAATTTCGAAAAAGGGGAATACGAAAGGGCTTTTTACGATTTTACAAGGGCTGAAAAAAGTGAAGCCTATGGGCCGGTAATTCCATCCATGCTGGTGAAGGTGTATTACAAACAAAAGCGATACAGTGAATTGGTTGAGTATGCGGATGCCGCCCTGAAGCGCCCTGATATAAAGGATAAGCAGGAGATCTACCTGTATCTTGGCGAGGCGTATTTCAATATAGGCGACTTTAATTCGGCGGCCAAAAACTACAATCTCTACCTGGCTGATAAGAAAGAAAACACCGACAGGGCGCTGCTCTTCAGAATCGGTTATGTGCAAATGGAAACCGGCGATAACCCAAAAGCTATTGAAAGCTTCAAAAATGTAGCGCTTATTAGTGACACCCTTGGGTATGTATCGAGCTACTACCTGGGAAATCTCTACATTAAGCAGGACAATAAGAACTACGCCCTCGCAGCCTACAAGACCGCCAAAGACAACGTGCCCGACAAAGTGCTTCAGGAAGATTCGCAATTTCAATATGCCAAACTCAATCTCGACCTCGGTTACTTTGATGAAGCGATCAATGCCATTTCAGATTATCAGCGGAAATATCCCGACAGCAAGCGTACAGAAAATATTGACGAAATTCTTACTGTCGCCTACCTGAATGCGAAAAACTATGATGTGGCATTGCGACATATCGAATCCATGAGGACCAGAAGCGCCACCATCAATAAGGCGTATCAGCAAATAGCTTTTTTCAAGGGAACGGAATTGTTCAATGACGGAAAATTTCCTGAGGCCATCGCTATGTTCGACAAGTCGTTGACACAGTCCCATTCAAATGCATTTGTAATAAAAGCACACTATTGGAAAGGAGAAGCATATTCCATCGACTCACGTTATACCGAGGCAACGAACAGCTACGCGGCTGTTTTTCGTGCCGATACCCAGGGAGCTTCATCCGAATATGCCGAAGCAAGGTATGGAATCGGTTATGCCTATTTCAACCAAAAGGATTATACCAAAGCCCTGGACCATTTCAAATATTATACAGAGAAAAAGTCCAAAGACCCCAGCCCCAAGTATCTCGATGCCATGGTACGACTCGGTGATTGTTACTATGCAACGAAGCAGTACGAAAGGGCATTGTCCACCTTTGATGCGACCATTGCGCAAAACACAAACGTGGCCGATTATTGCCATTTCAGGAAAGGGGTAATCTATGGGATTTTAGGCAATTTGGATAAGGCAAATCAAAGCTTTGATGTATCACTGAGCAAATACCCGCAATCGCGTCATATACCGGCGGCCTTATTTCAAAAGGCCCAATTCAATTTTGAAAATGGTTCATACAGCTACGCAACAGATGTATATACTAAACTCATCAATGAGTATCCGGAAAGCACATTTATCCCATTCGCTTTGCAGAGCCGGGCAATCGCCGCTTCCAACCTGGAAAAATACCCCGTTGCTGAGGCCGATTATAAGAGGATTTTGGAACAATATCCCACGAGCGAAGTTTCCAACAACGCGTTGCTCGGATTGCAGGAAGTGTTGAATAAAACAGGCAAGTCGGGCGAATTCAGTCAGTATGTCGATGCATTTCGCAGTTCCAATCCCAACAGTACCGAATTGGAAAATGTAGAATGGGTTGCTGCCAAATCCCAGTATTTCAATCAGCAATATTCCCAGTCAATAACGAGCTTCGACCGATTTATCAGCGCCTATCCATCGAGTGCTTACGTCACCGAAGCCACCTACCTCAAAGCTGATGCATTGCAGCGTACCGGGAGTATTTCTAAAGCGCTGGAGAGTTACTATGCCATTGCCAAGGATGTCAGCTTTAACAGGCACGTGCGTGTAGTGCAGCGGATTGCTGAATTGGAATTGAACGTGAAAAACTATCCGAATGCCATTGTTTACTTTGAAAAGCTGGAAAAGATTTCAGCCACCAAGAAAGACCAGGCCACGGCATGGAGCGGATTGATGAATGCATATTTCCAAAGTGGTGATTATGTTAAAGCAATAGAATATGGCAAAATCACCATCGAAAAAGGCCAGATAACTCCAACGGCCAAAAACGAGGCCTTACTCATCATCGGAAAGTCCTATCTCACAACGGGTGACAATGGTCAGGCCAGGGACTTTCTGGAGCAGGCTGCCGGAAGTGCGAAGGATGTTTATAGTGCCGAAGCGTTTTACCTTATTGCCAAATACCTTCACGATAACAATCTCTACAAGGAGTCGCTCGACCGGCTGTTTCAGTTCAGCGAGTATTATGCATCCTATGACCTCTGGCTCGGGAAGGCATTTATCTTAATGGCGGATAATTATACCGGGCTCAAAGAAGACTTTCAGGCGAAAGCCACGCTCGAATCGGTGGTAGCCAATTCGCCGGTTGCAGAGGTGGTCGATGAAGCAAAAATAAAATTGATGGTGCTTAATGAAAAGGCCAAACAACAAGCTGTTACCGGTCTTGATACACTGGAACTTGAAAATGACGGCAATGAATAAAGAGATGATAAGATTGAGAAGTACAGTACTTTTTATCGCAATAATGGTGTTGCCTGTATTGCTTTTTGGGCAAAGGGCCGTGAAGACGACAACTGACGGCGATGTCGTCGAGGGAGAGTTCATCATCAATAAAAACCTTGAAATCACCCTTCCACCAGCACAGCGTATTGTGGGGCAGGTGCCTGCCGAGGAAACTGATAAGCGCGAGAGCGAGCCATTATCTTATACATTCATCCGCTACAACCCCAAACTGCCGGACATTACAACACGCCTACGCGTACTGAAATTGAAAGACATTACGCCGAAAACCACACTGCCCGGATACGTGAATATAGGATTTGGAAATTACCTCACACCATTGGTGCAAGCCGGGTTTAATACCGGGGTTGGAAAATCGAGCAATTACGGAATTCGGTTTCATCACCAGTCATCAACAAATGGCCCGGTCGATAAGGGAAATTCAGGCGATGGACACACCAATCTTGGCATTTATGGTAAGAGCATCGGAAAAACGGTAAGCCTGGATGGAAATATCGCCTATAACAGGGACACCTATAATTTCTATGGGTACGAGGAAGGGATTGAGGTAAGCAGAGACACCATTGAGCAAAATTACAATACGTTCAGGGCTGGTATGGTGCTCGCCAATTCGCAACCTGAAACCGACGTCCAGTACAAAGCACAGGCAAAATTTTACCAGGTAAATGATAAATTTGATGCCAGTGAATTGGGGATATTTGGTGGGGTTGGCGCTGATTATGAACTCAATGACGCCATGCGAGTCCGCCTCAATCTCGATATGCTTTTTACATTCTATCGGACCGATGAAAAGGTAAACAGGTCGCTCATAAGGATATTCCCGGCCTTTTACTACAGCGCCGGTGGCCTGACTATCGACGGAGGTATAAAAGTTGTTAATCACAATGACACATTGGAATATGAGAATTCAACCCGGATCTTCCCTTCCGTAATAGTGAGTTATGATCTCACAGAAAATATCACCGCTTATGGAGCCATCGATGGAGATGTCGATGCGTTTACTTTCGAAAAAATAAGTACCGAAAACCCATACGTTAAAGCGGGATTGCCACTCGCTAATACCATTCGAAAGTTTGATTTGAAGGCTGGTCTAAAGGGCCGACTACTCCAGTATATAGGCTTTGATGCCGGAGTGCGTTCTGCGCTTTATGACAATCTGTACTATTACGTCAATGACTCTTTGGAGCAAAACAAGTTCGGCATCGTTTATGACGAAGGAACTACGGCTCTTTTCCAGGTGTTTGCTTCATTATCCTATCTGAAAAGCGACAAGCTTGGATCAACATTATCCATCAGACTCAATGGATATAGTCCGGGCAAAGTGGAAAAAGCATGGCATCGGCCTGCTTTTGAACTGGATTATTCGCTATGGTACAACTTCTATGATAAAGTGAAGATTTACACAGATATCTTTGCAATAGGCGGTATCAAGGCGCTCGATCAGCAAACTGATCCCGGTTCGGTGGTTAATCTGAAAGGCGCAATGGACTTGAATCTGAAAATCGAATATCTGCTTTCTGAGAAACTGGGTGTGTTCATAAGTATGAATAATCTACTCAATAAAAAGTATGAGTTGTATTACCGATACCCGACCAGAGGATTGCTGGCAATTGCAGGAGTTTCATTCAATTTTTGATCGATGAAAGACGGCTTAATAATTGATTTTCAGCAACTGAAACAAATATTTGATTGTTTTGACCCGCAATTATTTTATTTTACATTTACCTGATTTTAAATCTATTCTAGTTTACCAAAAAAATTTAATACATGGAAGGTAAAGAACTTTATAACGAAGACGAAGAAAATAATAAGAAGAAGTCGGATAATGAAGATGACTCAGACAACTTCGGGTTGCCGGAAGTAGAAGGCACCAATGAGAAAAACAAAGAAATGGACGATCCCTTCACCAATACATGGAATGAAAAGAAGGAAGAGGATCAACCAATCTTTTCTTCTGCTTCTGAAGAATATAAAGAAGAGTCCTATGAATCAGGTTATTCCTACGAAGAAAAACACGATGAGCCCGAAGCAAGGAACGAAGAATATAAATCAGCGGCATACTACGAGGAGACCTATGGACAGAAGAAATCACCAGTCGGCTGGATTATTGTCATAGTATTATTCGTCATTGCCATAGCTGCTGCTGCCATCTGGTATTTCACCATGGGGAAAGAAGAGCCGCCTATACAAACACAACAGGTTGTGCAACAACCCACTCCCGAGCCGGAGCCAGAACCCGAGCCGGTGAAGCCCAAAGAACCCGAAAAAGTAGCTGGAGTTTACGAACTGGATCAGCCTATCGGTCGGTATCATGTCATCGT
This sequence comes from Cyclobacteriaceae bacterium, assembly GCA_041750735.1. GTDB lineage: Bacteria > Bacteroidota > Bacteroidia > Cytophagales > Cyclobacteriaceae > JAAUQL01. The sequence goes on along the minus strand of JBGSYX010000375.1, from coordinate 8,683 downwards.
TGCAAGTTCGGTTGATAAGGACCTGGTAAGAGATTATGCCTTTAAGCTTGCCAAAAAGAATATGGCATGTTATATTCTGGCACCACGTGGAAATAAAAAATTCCATAGATTATCCGTAGCCGATTATCAGACGGTCAATGAGGCAGCGTTAAAGGCAGAGCAGTTGAAGGGTGAGTTTGGAAGTGATGTTTGGGTTATTCGTTATTAATATATGCTCCTATTACAAATCAGCACGTCAGCTCCGGTAGAAACAATCATTAATAATCCAGGCCAGGATTCACTCAGTATGATCGACCTGGTACTAAAAGGGGGGCTCATGATGATCCCCATTTTTGTTCTATCCTTTGTAGCCATTTATGTTTTTGTGGAGAGAATGCGCACCATTACCCGTGCATCAAAAACCCCTGTTGGATTCATGGAAAATATTAAACGGCTTGTTTCCGAAGGCGACCTGAAAAGTGCCAAAGTGCTCTGCCAGCAAAGCGACACACCCATAGCACGGATGATTGGCAAAGGACTCAGTCGTATCGGAAGCCCCTTAAAAAATATCGAAGTGTCGATAGAAAACGTGGGTAAAATCGAGATTTACAATCTGGAGAAAAACCTGAGCCTGTTGGCTACTATATCAGGTGCTGCGCCAATGATCGGATTTCTGGGTACCGTCACAGGTATGATCTCCGCATTTATGGCCATTGCCCAGGAAGAAGGCGCGGTAAGTCCGAAGCTGCTTTCATCGGGGATCTATGAGGCTATGCTCACCACCGCCGCGGGACTCATGGTTGGTATCATTGCCTATCTGGCATACAATTACCTTGTCACCAGGCTACAGAAGGTAATCAACAACATGGAGTACACCTCCATCGATTTTATAGACTTACTACAGGAACCACGGTAACTATGGGGCTACAAAGCAAACACCGGGTTGATACAGCTTTTAGTATGTCATCGATGACAGACGTGATATTTCTATTGCTCATCTTTTTTATGCTTACGTCTTCGTTTATCACTCCATCCGGATTGCCGGTCAGTCTGCCTTCAAGCAAAAGTTCCAATATTGTAATGCAAAAGGTGAGTATCACAATTACACCGGATATGCGGTTTTATGTCAATGATACGCGTGTCACCAGAGACCTCATCGAAGTGGAACTGGCCAAGGCCCTCCAGGGAAAAGAAGGTGTCGTGGTATTGCATGTAGACAAATCTGTGCCCGTTGAGTACCTCGTGGATGTAGCTTCCATTGCTACTTCGTTAAATGCTAAAGTTTCCATAGCTACAAAACCGACCAAATAAATGGTATCTCCGGCCAGACAGCAAGATCAGCGTTTGGGGTGGTTGATATCAATCGCCGTACACGCTATGGTGCTTTTGATTTTATTTTTGATCAACGCCTGGAAAGCCCCGAATCCTCCGGCACCCGAATACGGCATTGAGCTGAACATAGGTATGGAGCAGGAAGGATTTGGAGCGGAGCAGCCACTTACTCCGCCGGGTTCACCTCAGGAACAACCAAGTGAAGAACAGCCGGAAGAAACACCTGCCGAACCGGAACAAACCTCGGAGGAGACTTCTTCGCCGGCAGAAGAGACAATTCCGGATAGTAAAGAAATCGATAGCCCGGTGAAAGCCAAGCCGGAAGTAAAACCGACCCTCGTAGAGCCAAAACCTAAAGCCGAAGAAAAGCCAAAGCCCGCCGAAACAAAACCAACGGTTGCAGATAACCCAAAGCCAGCCGAAGCTAAGCCTAAGGTGGAAGAAAAGAAAGTTGACACTAAAGCGATGTATCCCGGAGCTGCAAGTCAGGGAACAAAGCCGAGCCAAACCGGTGATGCAGGAAATCCCCAGGGAACCATAGAAGGAAAAGCTCTGTACGGAACACCGGGTGGAGGAGGCGGTGGACCAACCCTTGAGATATCAGGATGGCGCTGGAATTCTGAGCCCAAAGTTCCAGACCGGTCAACGGAAAACGGCCGTATAGTTTTTGAAATAAAAGTCGATGACAACGGGGATATTATTGGCGTGCGGACTCTGGAGAAAACCGTAAGCCCAACTGTTGAGCAGATTTACAGGAGGGAAGTGGAAAAATTATCCTTCAGCCCTACCACAGACAATACCTCTCCGCCACCACTGTCCACAGGTAGAATCACATTCATCATCCGGTCAAACTAATCAATGAATTATAAGGATACATTGCAATATATGTATGCCCTGCTCCCGATGTACCAACGCATCGGCAATGCCGCATTTAAAAAGGACCTCACCAATACACAAAAGCTTTGCGAGTTTATCGGAAACCCACACAAACACTTAAAAATGGTTCATGTGGCTGGGACAAACGGTAAAGGCAGCAGCGCACATATGATTGCGTCCATATTGCAGGCGGCAGGATATTCTACGGGTTTATATACTTCACCTCATCTTAAGAGCTTCACAGAACGCATCAGGGTTGATGGTATGGAAATCGACGAGCTGTTCGTTTGCGAATTCATCGAAAAGATTCGGGAACCCATGGAAGAAATACAACCTTCGTTTTTCGAGGTGACGGTGGCCATGGCGTTTGATTACTTTTTGGCTAAAGAAGTTGACATAGCGGTAATTGAAGTCGGACTGGGAGGCAGGTTCGATTCCACCAATATTATCAACCCATTGGTTTCCCTGATCACCAGTATCGGATATGACCACATGGATTTGCTTGGCAATACTCTCCCCGAAATTGCTTTTGAAAAAGCGGGGATCATCAAGAGAAATGTCCCGGTGGTTATCAGCCAGACCCAGGATGAAATCCGTCATGTTTTTGAAAATAAAGCGCAGGAAGTAGGAGCCTCGGTCTTTTTTGCTGACGAAGAATTTGTACTTCATCATCTTGGTATAATCGAAAATATGGCGAATTACCGGGCTGAACACGATGGAAATTCGATGAGTTTTCCGACCGATCTCCTTGGTGAATACCAAGTCAAAAATATTCCAGGTGTATTGAAGGTTATCCATCTCCTGAATTACCTGGGATTCATGATCACTGATCCGGATATCCTCCGCGGTTTTTCCTGTGTCATGCCATCGACAGGATTACGCGGAAGGTGGCAAAAAATCGCAGAAAATCCATTGGTCATCTGCGACACCGTCCACAATATCTCAGGAATCGACGATGTAGTTCATCAGCTGAAAACGCTGGATTTTGATCAGATATTTATCATTTGGGGTGTAGTAGAGGGAAAGAATCCCGAACTCATGCTGAGTTGTTTACCGGCTGATGCGAAATTTATTTTTTGCGAACCTGCATTGCCGCGTGCCATGAAAGCAAAGAAACTCTGGGATATCGCAACTGGAATCGGCTTGGAAGGCGAAGTAGTTCCAGATGTCAATGACGCTCTGGCGAAAGCGCGAACTTTGGCAACGAAAGACGACCTTATTTTTATCGGAGGAAGTAATTTTATCATAGCTGATTTGAAGGAATTGTGAGAAAGAAGCTGCAGCGATTTGACGAGAACGTGGAAAGCCGGAACGTCATTCAATCCGGAAAGGAAATTTTTGAAACCATTCGCGGCAACTGGCGCGGTCATCAGTTTCAAAATGATAACGACATTGTCCTGGAGTTGGCCTGCGGCCGCGGAGAATACAGCACGGGACTTGGTACTATATACAAGAATAAGAACTTTGTCGGTGTAGATATCAAGGGAAACCGGATTTGGGTGGGCAGCAAAAAGGCGCGCCTTGAAGGCCTGGACAATGTAGCCTTTCTCCGAACCCAGATCGACCACCTGGAGCGGTTTTTTGAGCCTGGGGAAATCAATGAAATATGGATAGTATTTCCGGATCCAAGACCAAAAAGCAGCGATGAGCATCGTCGCCTCACAAGTCCTAAGTACCTGGAAATCTATAAAAAACTCATCGCCCTGGGAGGGATGATCCATCTGAAGACAGACAATACACCATTATTCGAGTATTCCGTGGAGTTGCTGCAAGGCAGGCCGGATATCACTGATCTCGAATTTACCGCTGAACTGTATAGTTCCGTGTTTGCCGAGGCACATCATGGTATTAAGACAAAATACGAACACCAGTTTGCCGGCAAAGGAGAAACCATTAAGTATTTGAGATTTAGATTTCGAGCCTGATTCAGACCTTTTGAACTACTTCAGGTGTAGCATTTCTGAGTTTATGTCTACTGTTCAATTGTTCAGTGGTTCAATGGTTTTGAGTCCGAGAGTGCATCGGTTTAACAGATCAACTAGTCTACCGATCTACTAGTCAACTGATCTACCGATTTACCAGATTACCTTTCACCAATTCAATTGTTCGATTATTCCGCTGTTCAACTGTTCATCGGCAGAGCCTCGAGTATCTCCGCCATTTCATCATAGTCCTTGTAGCCGGGCCGTTCTTCAGATCCGCCGGTGAGCGAAATTCCAGCAAATCCAAAGTTATTCACCAGATTGGCAACATTCTCTGCCGTGATTCCAAATCCGAGGATCAAACGTGAGCGGACGGTTATAGACTCTGCTTTCGGAATGTCGGCGGAATCGTTATCTGAAGTCAGAAGTAAATAGGGGGCTTTAGGTTGCTTCATCTCTGGGATTTGACCAGTTTTCAAATCACCTATCGTTGTCTGGATAATGAGCGGTTTTTCAAATGAACCGAGAAAGTTGAGGTCCGAACCAGATTCCGCAAGGATAAAATCAATATTAACCAGTGCGAGAAAATCCCTGATAACTTCGCTGGAAGCTGAACCAAATTCTCCAACGATTTTTACACCTGAAATCCATCCTGCAATTTCCTTGCACTTTGCAAGGCTCAGGGATTCTGCTTTAAAGGGATCAAGCCGGAAGCCAATAAGATCAGTTCCCATGGCAGCGCAATAACGCGCATCGCTGAGGTTATTCACATCGCGGATATAGACAAGTGGATTCATTTTATTGCTTTTTCGTAGTGGCACAAATATAGTAAAATCGACACCGCCGCTCTAATGGCCGATGATGGTTTGAGTATTAGATAAATTGTTTGCTCATTAGGTGGTAAAGTGCAATATTTACAAATATCAACGGGACGAATCCGACGGTATATTTTTAGTACAAGGAAATTTTAACAGAGGATCACAAAAACCGGCAGGGCTAAGCGAAGGCCGGTTCTTTCAATAATTAATTCTGACTTTATGGAAGTGACAAACAAAAAACACCCGGTAGGATTATACACCCTTTTTGCTACAGAATTCTGGGAACGGTTTAGCTATTACGGCATGCGGGCGCTGCTGGTGTTGTACCTGACGGAAACGCTCATTGGTGGAGGTTTTGGTATGGATCGGTCGCAGGCGCTTGAGATTTACGGCATATTTACCGGTCTTGTTTACCTTACCCCGATCTTGGGAGGGCTGCTAGCCGATAAAATCCTCGGGCAACGAAAGGCTATCTTTATTGGTGGCATTGTCATGGCAATCGGGCAATTCACACTTGCTTCGAGTGTATCGTATGATATGGCTGGTGATATGGTGATGCGAAATTTTCTATTGTATTGTGGACTTGGATTCCTGATTGTCGGTAACGGTTTTTTCAAACCGAACATTTCCACGATGGTTGGTGGACTGTATGATACCAATGATCCACGTAAAGATTCCGCTTTCACGATTTTTTATATGGGCATCAACCTGGGGGCTTTTCTTTCACCCTTTATTGCAGGTGGACTTGGCCAGAAAATCGGATGGCATTATGGTTATATGTCAGCCGGAACTGGTATGCTGATAAGTCTCGTCTGGTTTTATTGGCGCCGGATATCTTTGGACCAGGTTGGGCTGCCTCCTCAAAGGCCGGCCGATCAAACTTCGTTGGTTTTCAAGGATCTGATAAATATTCTGACCTATTCGCTGGCAAGCATTATGTTTGTAGTCGGTTTTATCAAATTTATTGACATTGTTAGCGAATCAGTGCTTGATGTCGTTATTTGGGTTGCTGCTTTTGCTGGGGCACTTTATTTACTGAATTCTATCTGGACAGGAACCGAGGGAAAAGCTCAATGGAGTCGCGTTTTTGTAATTTTCGTGTTGGCAGTATTCAATGTCATATTTTGGTCAGGCTTTGAGCAGGCGGGCGGAACATTTAACCTCTTCGCAGAGCAAAATACTAACCGGATCATCATGGGTTGGGATGTGCCCGCGTCTTGGTTTCAGGCATTAAATCCCGTTTTTATCGTAACCTTAGCTCCATTATTTTCCATGTTGTGGATAGCCCTGGCGGGAATGGGTAAAGATCCGCGGACACCACTTAAATTCGGCTTTGGCCTTTTACTTCTTGGCCTTGGATTTTTAGTAATGATAGGGGCAACAACTTCTGCCGAAGGAGGGATGCTTGTAAGCCCGTTGTGGCTTGTAGCGGTTTATTTCCTTCATACTGCAGGAGAGCTTTGCTTGTCGCCGGTCGGATTGTCGATGATTACAAAGCTGTCGCCTCCGAAGATCGTTTCGGCCATGATGGGACTCTGGATGGGTAGCATTGCGTTGGGAAATTACCTGGCAGCAACTCTGGAGGCGATACTGGAAAAATTTGACTTTTCTCTATACCCATTTATCGCCACAGAAGCCCTGGTAGCCTCGGCCATCCTGATGTTACTTTCACCACTGCTCAGCAAGCTGATGCATGGGATTCATTAAGTCTTTACGTCAGAAGTGATAAGATTATAAATTGCAATACCGATTTGCAGGAGTTATTGTACTATGGCTATTTCAATCAATCTGAAACCCTACCCTGCTGCAGAGTATTTCACAGTAAAGGATCATCAGCGGTCTTTTAAAACCCTTGACCAATACCAAACAGAAGGAGTACTGGAAGGTATTTTAGCGATGTTGCGAAGGCTACACAGGATACCGGCGACTTTTAGTGTGGCAACACATCGTGAGAGCGAGATAGAAGATATTCTAACTAAATTTGAAAATCTTATCATTAAGGATAATCCAGTCTCGGGTACAAATAATCTGTCAGGAACAAATCTTCAAAAAACTGGCGGATCACTGCTCGATCTGAGTTTTTCCTTTCCTATGACGGCTGAGAACCCGGATGATTTTGATGCCATAATGATCGATCCGCGCATCAGTCTTGGAATCCCGGTGGATGCGATTTTTCTTTTCACGAAGTTGGGCACTCAGGACGTTTTTTCAACCGTCATACAGCCATCTGAGCTATATTTATTGGAAAGCGTCCTGAAAGATATCGACAATAAGGGGATGGAGATGATCGTGAGAGAGACGAATTACAAAGCGGCGGTGCTTTATCAACTGATCGAAGATTGTCCGCACTTAGCATCATTCTCAGACAAAAAAAAGCGCTCTAAAACCATGGTTGAGGCAACATGCGATCGGTCATTTGCAGAAAAAATCACAAAAATGGGGTATCGTATTGAAGTATCAGGAAGCGGCAACATGGCTAACGTCGTTATTGCCAACTACGCCACGCATTCCAAAGAAATGATCGAGCTGTTTTCTGATAGGATTATGGCACTGTGACTATTCTTCAGGCATTATCATCCACATCACCACGTATACAATGATACCCGGGAAAGCGGCGCTCAATATGCTAAGCAACACATATCCAATCCTTGTTATTGTTGGGTCCAAACCGAGCCATTTGGCAAGGCCGCCGCAAACGCCACCAATCATCCTGTCTCTTGTTCGTGTCAATCGTGATGTTGTCATATGTTCCATGGAATGTTGATTGAGTTAAGTTAGTATTCATTTTTCTGAAGTCCAAAGTCCGGATTAAAAATCTGACCGGTCAATGCACATGAAATTTTAAACAGAATGCGACTAAAAGTATAGCTGCCATGATTACGAATTGAATCAGTGTGATGAGCAGGTTATATCGTATTGTTTTTTTCATCATACCCTTAAAATTTCAATGATTGTGCCAGCCCCCTTAAAGGTTTAGGATAAAGGAAGTTAGGGGCCGGCTTATACTGGAATTTGTCCGTCATCGTACATATTGTGTACATTATCAGCGCAATAGCAATGAACTATCACCGTAACTTAAAAAGCGATAATTCTCCATGAGAGCGGATTGGTAGATGGTTTGCCAGTTATTATTCGTGAAGGCTGCGATGAGCAGGAGTAGGGTGGATCTTGGTAAGTGATAATTTGTAAAAAGCCCATGTGACGATCGAATCTGGTAAGGCGGATAGATGAAAATACCCGTTTCACCGTGAAGTTCGGAGTATTCATTTTTTGTCATGAATTCCAGTACTATTTCCAGCGAAGCGTGCAAAGAGAGGGGCGAATGGATTTCATAGGGAAGGGTCTGAGTTATTAGGAAATCAGCCTGTGGATTTTTCTGCAACAATACGCCAAACCAGTAAATACTTTCGAGCATGCGCAATGAAGTGGTGCCAACGGCGATCAGTCTACCACGATGGTTGTAGATATTTTCGATGGTTTCCTTTTTCACCACCAATTGCTCGAAGTGCATATCGTGCTGGCGAAAGTCCACTTTTTCCACCGGTCTGAATGTCCCCGCGCTCACATGCAAAGTCAGGTATTCGGATTTTATTCCCCGTTCTTTCAGTTTGCCCAGCAGGTCATTTGTAAAGTGCAATCCGGCAGTAGGCGCTGCGACAGCCCCGTTATGTGCGGAGTAAACTGTTTGATAATTCGAGGCATCGATTGGTTGGGCCTGTCGTTTCAGGTAAGGTGGAAGCGGCGTTTCACCAGCCT
>JBGSYX010000374.1:0-14757 GCA_041750735.1 Cyclobacteriaceae bacterium | reverse complement strand
CCTCTGTGACGTGCAATTTGTGGTCGCCGGTTATCAGCATAATAATGCGTCTGGAATTAAGAATATCCTTCAATCCAAGCGTCAGTCCTATAGCCGGCTTTTCACTGACTGATTGCACCATGGTGTGATTTAATGACGATGGCGCCAACTTTGCCACATGGCAATATGGTTCCAGGTAGGCGGCGGGTTCATTGAAGCCAATATGTCCATTAGAGCCAAGTCCAAGAACGCAGATATCGATCGGTCCATGTTTATCCAATTTACGCTGAATATTCCGGCATTCGCGCTCAGGGTCCTGTGCATCAGATGCAAAAGATATGTAGCGGCCAGCAGGTATTTGCAAAGGTTCAATAAGGTAATTTCTGAGATAATACTCACAGCTAGCGGGATGGTTTTTGGGGAGTCCTCCCCATTCGTCCAGTTTTACGACTGTAAGCTGATCAAAAAGACTGGGTTCATGATAATGGTATTCGACAAGACGTTTGTATAAACCTCTCGGAGAATTTCCAGTGGCAGCACAAATAAATAGTTTGCGGTTCTCCTTCAATTCATCATGAATAATTGATGCCGCGGCCTCACTCATCATATCATAGTCATCGAAGCGCGATATATTCATCATCTGTGTTTATTTAACTAATATTTGACGGACAATCCATTACGATCACTATCAGTAGGTAAACCCTTTTATGCCATCCCGTCCAAAGACAGATCATTTAGTTAACTGATTTTTTCAATGGCGAGGCAACTGTTCTAGCGCGAACTAATGATTAAATTTCCATTAGAAAAATCAAATACCCAAATAGTGTCGTGGATTTTCTTCTGCAATCTGATGCCACAGGGATTCACCAAGAAAGCCTCGCAGATTCATACCGAAAAACCGCTCCGAACCTTCAATTTCCGTCATATAGTAATCGGTACCAAACAGGACATGATTCCTGATTTTTTCATTGGTTTCCATAAAAGTTTTTAGGACGGTAAAAAGGTCAGTACGGACCAACGTGTAGCTGATGTCCGTGTAGATATTGGGGTACCTGTCGTTCTTGATGAATTGGTTTATCTTATATAGCCAGGAGCTTTCGATATTTTCATGCCATGATTCTGCCAGGAACTTATCCCAATCACCATAGCCTCCATAATGGGCAAAGCATAGTTTTAATTTAGGATACATTTCCAGAATCGGTTGAAATCGTTCAGGATCGGAATAGACTTCCGTGAAAACACCTTTTTTCGCCTTTGGAAATACTTCTCCCGTCACAGGATCCGTTCTTCGATCCAAGGTCAATTCTCCCTTATAATACACTCCGCCTCTTGTACAATGGGTCATTATGGGAATTTGTTTGTCTTCGGCGTACTTATAAACATCCATAAGCCGCATATCAGATGGAAAATACCCAATTGCCGGATAAAGCTTAATTCCTGTAAACTTGTTTTGTTCGATCTGCGTGCGGACAAAGTTTAGGATATCCGGACGTTCCGGGTGAGCGAATACAAATGGATGGATGATATCACCATACTTCTGTTTTAAAGAAGAAAGCTGATTTACCTGGTTTTCAAACGATTCCGGGAGCTTACCAGCATCCATATACGTCATATCCATGGAAAGTACTACGAATTGAGTGCCTTCCGGATAAAAGCCCTGAAGATGATTGAATATCTTTTCCTGTGAGCCAAGTTCACCGGCTTTCATGAAGTTATAGTACTTTTTCAGAAGGTAAGCATGCCCCTTCATTCGCAATTTTTCTAAGAGATTTATCATCCATGGTTGGATCACGAAGGAGGCAACCAGTTTTAAATACCCAGGAAGAAAATTCTCAGGTACGTGTTTCGAAGTGAATGTGTGGGTATGGCAGTTGATCATGGTTATTGGATAGTAAAATGAAGTAATCATTGAAATATCTGCATTTTTTTGCAATGCGGCAAGCAGGCTATCCCGGAGTACTCAGGATAAACTAGTTTTTTACCACGCCATTCCAAAATCCATAATCGGCGCTACATCAAAAAATAACTACTAGTACATCCAGCTTGGATCAAGGCTATGGGTTGATCTGGAATCTTATGGATTTAAGCTGATAACCGCCTTTTTCTGCCATAATCCGCAACTTATGCTTGCCTGATTGGAGCATTATATTTTTTAAACCAACTTCCAACCAGTTATCAAAGCCCTTAGTATCAGGAACAGCAATGATTGGTTGAATAGTTTTTTCATCGATCTGAATGGAAAATTGACCTTGGGCGTCTTCAGAAGAGACCTCAAACAGCAGATCGATTGATTCCTTTTTCTCCACCTCAAATGTATAGAGTAGCCATTCACCATCTTCAATATGATTTATATAATATTCGCCATTTACCGCTTCTTCAATATCGACACCGTCATTTCGGAACACATGTCCCCTATTACCCACATTGCGCGTCCCCTCAACTGAAATATAGTAATTGGCTGTGTCGAGGTCGTAATAGGCGAATCCATTCCTGCCCAAATCGTATTCAACCGCTGGAATCAGGCCGGATTTTGAAATGTTGTGTATCTTGTAGGGGATCGTTTCAAGTGAATACACCTGCCGGAACATAGCGTCAAGTACATCATAATGTATGATACAATTTTCAAGTTTGGCGCTTTCCGCCAGGTCCATCAATATTTTATAAGCATCAGACTCAGAAGGCTTTGCTCCTTCACCTTTCCAGTAATTAAGAAGGCTTTCATATTCTTTTGTGTATTTGATTTCCATTGGATTGTTGAAACCAACCTTCTTTACCGGCCACCATGCCCATCCGATATTGTTTCCTTCCAGCAATTCAATTGCCTGGGTAAACCAGACGTTGGAGTTTTCACCCGTTTCGCCAAGCCAAACCGGCACATTTTGTTCTTCCCGGATTTTTAGGATGTTGGATATTGACTGCTTGTCATTATAATTCCAATACTTGTGAAAACTCAGGACCATATTGTCATCCCATACGGGCAAGATCCCCCGGTAATTATTGCCCCAACCATTGCCCTCAATAATGATGATGTGGTTCTTATCAACCGACCGGATAGCCGATGTAATATCAACCAGTAACTTTTTCAAAGGGCCGTTGTCTGGCTCATTCAAACCATTTCTATCGTTCTGCAAATCGGCAAATCCCCAATTAGGTTCATTTATGAGGTCGTAAGCGCCTATCCACTTTTCATCCTTATACCTGGTTGCGAGTTTTTTCCAAAGTTCGATGGTTTTTTGCCTGTTTTCTTCACTTTCCCAAAGCGACGGTATTGTGGGATTCCGATCGGAAATATTCACATCATTACCCTGACCACCCGGGGCTGCATGCAAATCAAGTATCAGGTACATCTCGTTGGCTTCGCACCAACTCAAAAGGCTGTCAGTCATTTCAAACCCACGTGACAGCCAGGTTTGTTTTCCTTTAGTAGGCTCTTGCTCCACTGGTAGGGTATATAGATTATAATGCATCGGTAATCTGACAGAATTAAATCCCCATGCTTTTAAAGAGTCAATATCTACTTTCCTGACATGATTGTTCAGCCATTTATTGTAGAATTCGATTGTTTTTTCCGGTCCGATCAACCCTTCGATCCTCTCTTTTATTTTGTGTTGTTGCGCTTCATTGTGAATCCTGAGCATGTATCCTTCCTGCAACATCCATCCACCAAAACCTATGCCGCGCAAAAGCACGTTTTTCCCATGTTCATCTATAATTTGCTGACCTTCCGTTTTAAGAAAGTCCGGGGCTTTGGATGGATTGACCGTAGAACAACCATACAACAAACTGAAGGTGAGTGCAAAAGCAAGGCAATTAAATGAATTTCTGATATATGATTTCATCACTGGTAATTTTAAGGGATTTAGGTTCATTACAATATCATTAATAAAAAAGGCTGCCTTTCGTGGCAGCCTCGCAAAAATTGTCATTGAGTTGATATTAAATCTATGCCAATTTAACATTAACTGCAGTCAATCCTTTACGTCCTTCGACAACATCAAACGTCACATCATCATCGTCTTTCACTTTGTCGATTAGTCCGGAAACGTGAACAAAATACTCTTTGTTGGTCTCATCATCCTTAACAAATCCATAACCTTTGGAAGCGTTGAAGAATTTTACTTTGCCTTGATTCATTATTACCTGGTATTACATTGAACAATATACAAATGTAAAGATTTTTCGAACCCAACATTAAGTTTTATAAAAAATTAAGAATCACCCTTTAGCACATGAGTTAAAAAGTGTGGGTTTCTAATATGTTATCTTCCTCATTCTTAAACTCTTGGGAGTAATTTCGAGGTATTCATCATCCTTGATATATTCCATGGATTCTTCCAGAGAGAAAACAATTTTTGGAACTATCTTGGCGTTATCGTCTGATCCTGATGCTCTCATATTGGTAAGCTTTTTACCTTTAATTATGTTAACATCAAGGTCATTTTCGCGCGTATGCTCACCCACTACCATGCCTTTATAAACTGGATCACCTGCTTCTATGAAGAATCTTCCCCTGTCTTGAAGTCGATCAATAGCGTAAGTGGTTGCTATACCGATTTCCATAGAAACTAAAGACCCCTTCAATCTGAATGGCACATCTCCGGCAAATGGGGCAAAGTTCTTGAATCTGTGATTCATAATAGCCTCTCCCTGAGTAGACGTGAGCATCATGTTTCTAATACCTATAAGTCCCCTCGAAGGGATTTCAAATTCAAGATGCTGAAGGTCGCCTTTTGGTTCCATGACCTGAAGTAAGCCTTTTCGTTGTGTCACCAGTTCGATCGCTTTGCCAGCCGATTCTTGAGGCACGTCTATAACAAGTTGTTCAAATGGCTCCGATTTCACACCATCGATCTGTTTAATGATAACTTGTGGTCGTCCAACCTGCAGTTCATATCCTTCACGGCGCATTGTTTCCACCAAAATTGATAAATGAAGAACACCACGGCCATATACCATGAATTTGTCTTCAGAGTCTGTTTCTTCTACACGCAAAGCCAGATTCTTCTCCGTTTCCTTCATCAAACGATCACGGAGGTGCCTGGACGTGACGAATTTTCCCTCTTTGCCATAAAAAGGAGAGTTGTTTATGGCAAACACCATACTTATTGTTGGCTCATCGACCTTTATTCTGGTGAGTGCTTCCGGGTTTTCAAAATCGGCAATGGTGTCACCAATTTCAAAGTCATCAAAACCTACTACTGCACAGAGATCCCCGCATCGTACCTGGCTTACCTTTTCCCGACCTAAGCCTACGAACACGTATAATTCCTTTACTCTGACTTTCTTAACCACATTGTCCCTCATACAAATGGCATAGTCTTTATTTTCGACTAAATCTCCCCTGAAAACCCTTCCTATGGCAATTCGGCCCAAAAAGTTGGAATAATCCAGCGACGCCACTTGCATTTGTGTGGTACCTGGATTGTAGGGTGATTCAGGAATTACCTCGAGAATAGTATCCAATAATGGCCGGATATTGTCGGTTTTATTTCTCCAGTCTTTATTCATCCAGCCATGTTTGGATGATCCATACAGGGTTTCAAAATTTAACTGGTCTTCTGTGGCATCAAGATGAAACATCAGATCAAAAACAGCTTCATGCACTTCGTCCGGTCTGCAATTTTCCTTATCAACCTTATTTATAACTACAATGGGCTTTAGTCCAAGTTCAATCGCTTTGCTTAAAACGAAGCGCGTCTGCGGCATTGGACCTTCGAAAGCATCTACCAGAAGTAACACTCCATCGGCCATTTTCAACACACGCTCTACCTCTCCGCCAAAATCTGAGTGACCGGGAGTATCAATGAGATTTATTTTAACACCTTTATATAGCACGGAAACATTCTTGGCAAGGATTGTTATACCTCGCTCCCGTTCCAGATCATTACTGTCAAGAATTAGTTCACCGCTTTCTTTTCTAGGATCAAGCGTTTTGCATTCATGAATAATTTTATCAACAAGGGTGGTTTTCCCGTGGTCAACGTGGGCAATAATGGCAATGTTCCTGATGGATTGCATGAAATATGGGGGTCATTTTTTGAAGCCGCAAAGGTAAGGACTTCCATCGTAAATATTGTTTCTGAAAGAAAAATAAACAGGGAGTCATTGAAAAGGTCAAATGTAGTTGCTGAAATACTTTTTCTTAATAGGGTCTGATGAAGTATTTCTGTTTCGTTTCCGCGCTATGGTCATTTTAATTTAAATAATTAATTAATTTCATTCTATTATTACCATGGAATTTAACTATTTATCCATGCTTAAAAACAAATTTAAATCACTCCTTGGCCTGTCCGGATTTGAAGTTGATTCTCGAAAAATGGGATCAAGCGTGGTGTATATGTCATTGCCAGTGGTATATACAATATTCATGATCATCGATTACAGGACATTCACGCAATTTTCCAATTTTGCACGGTTTGATGTCCTTGTCGTTCCATTCACCATTCTTTTATGCATTCTATGTCTCTGGCTTAATTCAATAGATTACATTACGCTAAGCCGCCTCCTATTTCTTTGTTTATGGCCTTTCCTCCTACATATTATACCGATTTGGGTTTTAAACACGCCCATCGATTACTATGTGGTTTTTCCTATGGGAATCATTTTTCATGCTATTCTCATTCAGGTGATGATGTCGCGCAAGCAGGAACCTATGATGTTTTGGGTTTTACTCGGACTTAACTTTCTGTCTTTACTTATTTCACCCCAGGTCCTTAATTATTTCGTTGCCCCTGGAGAAGTGCCTAACCCGCTAATATTTGACACTTATTATTTACTGGATATCATTCTCTATTGGTTGCTTTTTAATCTTGTAATGTATTATGGATTATTGGCTATTGAACACTATATAAAGCAGGTGAATGGGGCGAGGGTAAAAATAGAGCAGCAAAAAGAGGAACTGACCCAGTTAAATCAGAATCTGGAACTCATGGTTTCTGAGCGAACAAAAACGTTGGAAAGTCAGAATAAGAGACTAATCAATTATGCATTCTACAATGCACATATGTTGCGTGCGCCATTTTGCCGTATCCAGGGTCTGGTACAATTAATTGAATTAACAAGTTCAGATAGGGATGATAAAGAAATGCAGCAAAGACTCAGTGAAAGTGTAGTAGAAATGGAGGATGTGATCAATAAAATGCGGCAAATAGTCAACACAGAACCGGGGGAATTGGATGATTTCTCTGAAAATATGTGACCGAAGTATTCATCAACAGGATCATGGAAAAAATAAAAATTAGCTTCCCTGCCTATATTCAATTTGAAACGGAAATGAATGTTCGTATTTCAGACCTGAACTATGGCGCTCACCTTGGTAACAATGTCTTTTTTGAATTTGCCCATGAGGCAAGGGTACAATTCCTGAATCATATTGGCTGTAAAGGTGAAATCGATTTGGGTGAAGGTGCGGGCATCATAATGGTCGATGCCGCAATTGTTTACAAAGCGGAGGTATTTCATCCTACGGTTCTGAAGGTACAAATGGCCGTGGACCATGTAAGTGAACGAAGCTTCGACCTATATTATCGATTCCTGATTCAAAAGGATAATCGTGAAGCAGCACTTATGAAAACCGGTATTGTATGTTTTGACTATCAGAAAAGAAAACCGGCTATTCTACCGGAAGTTGTCAAACAAAAATTGGGAGTCATCGGGATACAATAGATCAATCTCCGTTCAGGATTTCCACGTCATACACATAGTATTTAGTATCGCCAAACCAGATAAATTTCACGTACTTCTCATGGTACAACAACTTCACCCGTTTGCTGTGCAAAATAGCCTGATCGATCTTTTGCAATACACTATCCGCGCTGCTTTTCACGGTAAAATCCCAGGTGGTGGGTATGGCGCCCTCGGGTGAATTGGTAAGTCCGCCAATATTCAATGTCCCTTCATAGGTCTTGAAAACGAATCCTTTTTTGCTGATTTTAGTAGGTACACCTGCGCGGAATCCTGAAGAATAGTTCGCAAATGTCAGGAATAGAATAAAAAGCACACCAATAACAAGTACAACTAAGAATAAGGTTTTTAAAAATTTCATGACGCCTTTCATAACAATATATTTTATCGAATATACGGTTAAGTTTTTTGTATTTAAAACCGCAATTTCCGGAAATGTTTTATGCTTTCGGTGATTGTAAGAATAGGATCAGGAGCATTGTCCTGTTCAAGAATGTAGTGTTTCAATCCTGCAACATCCGCTTTTTGGAATATTCGCTGAAAGTCAATTATACCTTTTCCGACAATTTCAAAAGATCTATCCACGGTATTATCCATATCCTTTACATGGCAAATTTTGAATCTTCCCGGGTATTTTTCAAAATACTTCACGGGATCGGCGTTGCCTTTTATGATCCAGTATAGGTCGATTTCCATATCCACGATATCAGGATCAGTATATTCCAGAATCAGATCATAACCCATTTTATCATCGCCAACATCTACAAATTCCTTGTCATGGTTGTGGAATGCAAAATTCAATCCTTCCTTTTTTACAATCTCGCCTATCTGATTCAACCGCTCCGCAGCTATTTTAAATTCATCGGTGTTTTTGTTTGTGCCATCATCCAGCCACGGCCAATAGCAAATTACATAAGGGCGGTCGAAGAAGTGCGCATCTTCCACATAATTAGCGATATCTGTCTGTAAACTGGCAATCGAGGTTCCGCCTGCCACTGCTTTAAGATTGTTATCGTTCAATGCAGACCGGAAATCCGCTTTAGCAATGCCATAAGTGCCTCCAAACTCCACTTCCTTGTAACCTAGGGATACCAAAAGTTTTAATGTGCCCAGATAGTCTTTTGTCAGTTCATCTTTGAGCAAACCCAAAATTACTCCAAATGGCGGCTTCCTACCTGTCGTTTCGGCCAATGTAGAAAATGGGAGGCTCATCACAGTACCTGCTGCAATAAGCTGTTGTATGAAAATTCTTCGAGCGTAATTCATGTTACGAAAATACTACTAAACCTGTTTTCGTGAAGATATTGTCCAAATTCATTATTGAAAAAAATATAATCCACCAGAATTAGAATCAGAACCGATAAAATAGAATAAGACCTTTTTATCTAAAACCTCATGAGCGGAATAAACACTTCAATGACATTTTTGAGGTCAGGGTTTAAATAGTCCTCGTTGAGTAAATAGGCATAGCGAACCCCAAAACTAAAATCATAGTAATTCAATAACCGAGTGTCAAAGATCAACTCAAGTCCTGCAGAATTGTAGAGTTGTGTGCTTTTCGTATTGGTAGATTCGATAAAACTGTTTGTCCGGCTATAATCGAAAAAGACATTAGACCTGATACGGTACAGGTAAAAGATTCCCCAAATACCCCAGTCAGGGTATGTCAATGGCATATGGTAGTTCGCAGAAAATTTCGCGATACCATCATAAAACGGTACCCCATAGCCACGTGAATACAGGAAGTTGTCTGAAAACTGGTAACTATTCTCATGGTTTTCATCCATGTATGCTACCTGAGCCACGAGGTTGTGGTTTGAAGAAAGGCCAGGAAAAGTCCATTCGGATTCGAAATGCCATTGTTCAGCAACATTGCTGTCGATTGAAGTTTTGTAAGTCAGGGAAATAAACTGACTGTTTTTGGGGAATATGTTTTGCTTTGCCTTAATCCTCCTGTTCAGCAGTGAAATACCGTTTTCAACAGAATTAAATCTTAAATCCGGTACTTTAGCCGTTGGTAAATCATCGAAGTCTACTGTTGTTAAAGCATAATCGCTAACGATTGAAAAGTTTCTTTTGTAAAGGCCTGCACTCAGATCAAATGGCAGCAGAAAACCCGCTTTAAGGTTGGTTTCCCGCCATTTATATTCAAGATTTACCGGGTCGCCTCGGTCATCGGTATTTTGAACCCTTCGAGACCGTCTGGTTGTACTTGCACCAACATTGAATATTGGATACAATTGCGCATACGATGCATTGGCAAAATAGATGAAGTTTCTTTCGTTGGAGTTGTAGCGAATTCCCGCCTGCATAGACGCGGTATTGAGAATATTATCCGACCGTAGCGCCAATTCATAATTGGGGTCAGTGAACAGCCAACTCCAACTGTGGATATTGATCAGTCTGGCTGATTGCGAATATTTCTTTGTTTTGAACTCATCTTTTGGAATTTCCTGCGTTATATCAGTGCCTTCACTCTCCAGTTCGAGGTACTCATACTCCTTCATTTCAGTGGGCTCAATGATGTCCACTTGTTTAGTTATAATGTCAGATGGTGAAATCCTGAAAATATTAGAACCAAGCGAAGAAAACTTGCTGAAATAAAGCTTATCAGTATTATTATCCACAAAAGGGTGGTACGAACCGAGCTCTCCATCCGTGTGCTGGACTATTTTACGGGTTTCTTTATCGAGGGAATAGATATTGTCCACACCGGAAAATGATCCTGAAAAATATATCGAATTCCCAGCTTCAGATGCAATGCCAATCTGGTGGTTTGTGAAAGGCATCAGAGCTTCCATGGCTCCCGTCCGCGTATCGACCCATAAAATCGTAGAAAGTCCATAATTATTTCGACCTACAACTACGACATGCCGATTATCATCGGACCATCTGGGGTAGGAAAAGTAGTAAGCTTCGGGGTTGTCAATTCTCTTTTGAACTTCGCCTCCTTTAACTGATATTAGAACTAATGAGCCGGAACGGTCGGGCTTGTATTCATAGGCAATGATCACTTTTCCATCCGGAGAAAGATCAGGCGACAGGTATCTGCTATCGTGAGTTAATCGATGTCGCTCCTGTTTTTTTAAGTCATAAACTACAATGTTGGAATAGGTTTTCCATGACCAACGTTCATCATTTCCAAGTTCAGCCCAAAGCAGCTTGCCCTTACTTTGCGTGAAATAATAATCGATGGTGCGGCCGATATTGGTGATCTTTGTTTCGCGCCCCAGGCTGTCGAATTCATAGATTGCCGGTATTTTTTTGTAGCTGTGTTTCAATGCAAGGATCTTGCCTTCCTTAGTAATAGTCGGGTATTCGTAGGAAGTAAATGTTTGGCCTTTATCCAACTTATTTAACCGAATTCCATCGTTTTGTGAGTTTGGAGTTACCGTGATATTATCTTTGTAATATGTTTTAGCCTCGTTGTATAACCCTTTTGTCGAGAGTCCCGTTCGGCGTTTGATAGCTTGAGAAAACGGATAAAAAAGGCCTCTGTATTTTCCTGATTCCTTAATAATATCACGCCAAAATTCATCGCCATACATCACCCTGCCATAGTTTGTGAGCAAGAACCCAAGATTATATTCATTAGGGACAAAGTCTTTGATGGATCCATTTCTGGCTTTTTGATAATTATAGTTTATACTGTCGAGCCACAGACTTTTGTAGTCATTGTAAAACGCCGGTAAGCGCCCACGTCCCTGGCCTGTAAGAGCAGTTTCGCTCATTACGGCATCACCTTCCCAAAACCAGTCCGGGATACTCAGCCTGGCCATCAACCCCCAGCCTTCCTGACCTGTGAGGTAATAGACGAATTTTGTAAGACCTCTTCGTGAATTAGCAAATTGTAAAGCATGGCGGTATTCATGAATGGTAAGCACATCATCCCAATTGGCGCCTATTTGGTGCGGATCCTGCGGTGCATTTAAAAACAATTCAGACCGAAATGGCGCTAATCCCACGTAGCCATTAGAAATCACAGTCTCATTTTGCAATACGATGTCGATTTTCCTTTGTAGTTGGCCTATGGAGCGACTGTGAAATTTGTTTATGTAATGTACCATATTGGCCACTCTCTGTGCTTGTGGTTCAATTTCTACTGGATATATTACCCGTACAGTATCAGTATCGATCTGACGCCAACGTTGGTGCCAGGAATTGCCTCCAAAATTTTGAGCCATGCCACCCAACGCAAAAAAAAGTACCTGCAGAAACGTGACTATTATAATAATAGAATAGCGCATTTTATCAATTACATCAATGAACCTGTTATTTGAAAACCTCTTTGATTTGCACCATATCAGTCTCAATATTTCCCGTGGGCCAATATGGAGGATAAATAGTTACACATTTGTTTTTGATGTCAAATTTTGTTCTCACGATTGGCACCTTGGCTTTAAGTGAAATATAGTAAAATCCTGTTTTCCAATTAGATACACTTGACCTGGTTCCTTCCGGCGCCAGGGCGAGTACGAATTTTTCGTTGCTATGGAAAAGTTTAACAACCTGATCTACCTGGTTGTTTCGGTTCTCACGATCTACCGGATAGCCCCCAAGTTTTTTAAAAAACCAACCATATGGCCAACGAAAAAGTGATTTTTTACCAAGGAAATTCGATTCAAATCCCAGTAAGCTTCTCACTGATAAACCAATGAGAAAATCCCAGTTTGAAGTATGCGGTACTGCAATGATGATGTATTTCTTCAGGCCTTCAGGCATAGCGCCTTCAATTTTCCATCCAAACAGATTCCAAAAAAACCGAATGACATGTCTCATAAGAGGATTTCAAATTGCATTACACTTTTCATTACTTTTTTTTAAAAAATCAAAGCTTAATGCCATAAGCCAGATCGCCGGCGTCACCCAGACCAGGAACTATATAAGCATGGTCATTTAGATCAGGATCTACTGCGGCGCACCAGAGTGTCACATTTGAATGTTTTATTTTATGTTGCAAATATTCGATACCTGGGAGGCTGGCGATAACTGTGCACAGATGCACCTGCGCAGGATCACCTTTTGTGAATAGGGCCTGAAGCGCCAACTCAAATGATAATCCGGTTGCCAACATTGTATCGGCTAAAATAAGGGTTTTCCCAGTCAGATCTGGGGCAGCGATATATTCGATCTCGATATCGAATTTTTCATGGTCGTGATATTTTCTGAATGCCGAGACAAATGCATTTTCAGCATGGTCAAAATAATTTAGGAAACCATTATGAAACGGTAACCCCGCCCGAAAAACCGTTCCAATCACAATTTTATTACTGATGTGACTTACCTCGATTGGCGAAAGAGGAGTATTGATTTCGGCATTTCGGAATGTTAATGTTCGGCTAAGTTCGTAGGCCATTACCTCACCAGTACGTTCCAGATTGCGTCTGAATCGCATGGAATCCTTTTGAACCTCGACGTTCCTCAATTCAGAAATAAAGAC
Source organism: Cyclobacteriaceae bacterium (assembly GCA_041750735.1). Classification (GTDB taxonomy): domain Bacteria; phylum Bacteroidota; class Bacteroidia; order Cytophagales; family Cyclobacteriaceae; genus JAAUQL01. The sequence continues at coordinate 1,655 of JBGSYX010000374.1, read as the reverse complement.
ATTTAGAACAGTCTTATTTATTGATAAGTCAATGATTTTCATGTATTTATAATTCAATATTTTGCCTTAATAAATCGGCATTTTTCAATGATGCTGGTCGTGATCAAACACTATTGTTTGTTATTGGATTGGTATTTGCTGATTGACCTACTTAAGTATACTACATCAAAATGCGAATATACTCCAGAATATAGAAAGATGGAAGACACTAATAGTAAACAGAATCAACACTTTGGCCAAAAACAAGCTCGTCAGGTTATAAAAATTATTTGTGCATATTTGCACATTAATATTTTAATAAATCATTATATAAGATATATTTGTGTACAATAATACACAACACTTTGATTTAAATGAAAAATTTGCTAAAATTGTATTATATGAAGAATGAAGAGGATAATATGAGGAGCGTCGAAAAGGAGTTCAAAAAACTCACTAAAGATAAATTTCCCCGACCTGAAACATGCACTCAACTCAATCAAACTCAGGCAGTTATTTTTGAACTCACAAAAATTATCAGGCATTTTGAGAATAAGTTCAATTGTGTACCACCTTCAGCACAATTACTCATTACTGAATATTGCAATAAGCAAGACAAGATGATTTTTGATATTTACAAAAAGGATTACTGCCAGGATTAGCTATGTCCCACTTTGTTCCTTCCCCTATAGAATTCGACTACGGAGCTATCTTCAGAGCTGTTGCCAATAAATCTGGCAGGATGCAGTATTACGTAATCAAAAAAGGTAAAAACCGACAGCGAATCAGTAAAAATGAGTTTTCATCAGTTTATCACAAATCAACTATTATTGCCATCCGTCCGATTCAAGATCGGTCAGGACTCTCCCCTATCCAGTTGGATTTATACATTAAATAAAATATCGACGATTTTCAAAGTCCTTCAGAACTCAAAATATCCCAGGTATGGTCGGAAAGCAGCCGCACGTGGGCTACGAATCGTTGATATGGGAACCTGCTGCCCCACTCCTTAGGTGAAATCATTGACAAAACCGTATCCCCACTTTTTTTCTCAAACAAATAATATTCTTTGCTGATTACCGGTTCAAAATTCATTTGGGACCAATATATTTTTTTTGAAATTTCCACACGTTGCTTAATATCCTGAGCCTGCTTTACCAGCGTTTGCATTTGCTCATACAACTGCCCCAATTGCATGTCAGTCTGTTCTTTCATGGCGGCCATAGCGCGGCCTTTTATCCGGCCCTCATCTTCAGGCAATACGACCGCCCCGCCGACAGTATGGGCAAATGGCAATATTCCCGGGCTTGCTGTGGTTTTTTCCCTCAGTTCATCGAAATCAATTTTCGAAAGGTCTATTTTTTTCCCTCGCGGCACGCTTATGTTTATTTTAATGTTGTGAATCTACCGTTGCCGAAGGTTGTTTCTCACTCTGTCGGCTTCCTGGAAAAGTAGTCCGCCTGGAAATGTCAATGCTCAGAAGCAATAACAACAACAGAAAGATTATGGCCACACCTATAAATATCTTCTTGGATCGACTCATCCTAATTTTTAAGAATTGTAAAATCCACTCTGCGGTTCAGCTTACGGGTTTCTTCGCTGGCATTGCTTGCAACAGGTCGCGTACCGCCGTAACCTTTACCACGAATTCTGCCGCTTTCGATCCCATGCTCCGT
>JBGSYX010000373.1:0-5079 GCA_041750735.1 Cyclobacteriaceae bacterium | reverse complement strand
CTGCTTGATTTTCAAAGAGCTGCCCCGTAGTCCGACTCTTTCTGAGCTTGAAAAGCTTCTGCCTCATCGGGTGAAGGAGCACCACTCATTAAAAACCTATCAGCTTAGTAAGTAAACCCGTCTGTTTATGATGCGGTTACGATTATTTTGCTGGTTCTGGGTCAACTGCTCAGGCTGTTCATCAAATAAATCAGGAGGATGGTGGTTGTCGATCATGGATTATGGTGGAGGAACTTGAATCGACATTCAATAGTGTACTCGTACCTCGCATTGATCACTTTGATCCGGCTAAGGACTATTCTATCTATGAAACGGATACAGCGGATGTGAATAATAGAGATCTAGTCAAAACCTTTCAGAAATATTCTTTCGACTATCTTGCGGCGTATCATCGACTCCAAGATTCCACTCCTATAAGCAAAGAGGGTATGAGTGTATTGGGTATAGACGATGGTACTAAAAGAGTTGTTGCTATTACCATTCCAACACTCAGAAGGCACCGCCATTTTTTTGAAGAGGAATTAGCTTTGCTCAAAGATTCTATTAAGAAAAGCGGTGCCACAAGTGCCATAATCTACACTATCAACACAAATGAATCGCATGAAGAACCCTGGATTGGAATTGATAAAAGCGTCTTTAGTGGTACACCTTGTAAACAACTCCAGATAGTCGAAGTTCCAGATAAATTGGTTAAGGAGTGGGAAGATGTACTTGCAGGTATGGAAGCAGCATAGAAGGTAAGAAAGGATTTAAAGATGAGTTTATATGCAAAACTTAAGCCTTTTCAGAAAGGTGTGGTCGATAAAAACGTTGATCTTATATTGAAGAATATTTTGGGCGAAAATTTAGTCACTGGGCGACAGGTGACGGAAGCGCCAACGGGATCTGGAAAAACAATCATGATGGCTTCCGTAATTGAAGTTGCTCTTCGCCTTCAACAGGAACCCAATTTCGTCTGGATAACACATAACAAACAAATTTTGATTCAAACCCACAATGAAATCAGAGAGTCTATTGGTAGTTATCTAACGTCTTGGTTAGCTATGGAACAGGGTGTTCAGGCATTTGGCGGGAGAATCTTGCTTCTAAATGTACAAAAAGGAGTTTCAAAAAAGGCCAAGGATTGGCTATCAAAATGGATGAAGCATCAGGAAAATCTTGAACCAAGACGGCCAACAATTTTTATCATTGATGAAGCAGATGAAGGAATGTCTGGAAAAAATATGGACGCTTTGCGTGATGTTTTAAAGCCATGTTTAGAAATTGGCTTCACGGCCTCATTTAAAAAGAAAGACGGTGAATATCTCTTTGAAAAGGTTTCTCATGATGTGGTGATTGAAGCTGGTATGTTGGTTGAACAACTCGAATACCAAGCATCAGACGAAGTAACAAGAAAGGAACTTACGCTTCGAGCGATAAAGCAAAGGGAACTATTGGAGAGTTATGCGAATCAGCTTAAGCTTACGGATCCTGATAGATTCTTTGTTCCGAAAATGCTAATTCAAGCTCCAGCATCAGAATGTGAAGCTGTTGCTCGTGAATTGCAAGCAATGCTTCGAATGTCGAAGGAAGAATTTGAAAACAAAGTAATTGTACATACACAGAATTCTAGAGGTTTAGACGAAATTGAAGATTTAAGCGAGGTTAGGTTTATTGTTGGTGACTTGATGGTCGAACGTGGATGGAATTGTCCCGAAGCTTATGTGCTTCTATCGACAAAAGATTCTGTAAGCAAAGCCAAAGGGATTCAACTATTAGGACGGGTCATTCGTCTACCTAAGGCGCAGCGATTTGATGAGAGCTTTGATCATTTCAATAGAGGTTATGTCTATATCGCGGGAAGACATTCGATTGAAGAATCATGCAGAAATTTCGGCGCAAACGAATTGCCTTGCCTTCCGCCACCAAGAGAAGTTATCCAAGTCGAAAAACGTGAAAATATAATTGTGCCAAATATTCTCACTTTTAGAGATGATTTAGACAAAGACATTGAAGATCGTGATCTGATTCCTACAAGCGAAAGCCTGTGTGATGAACTTGAATTTTTAAGGCAGCGTTGTATTGAAACTAAACCAGAGATTCGGAGAGGAATTCTGGATTTAGATCAACTTTCCCTCACGCGGAATCCATCTGAAATTGTTGAATCAGAATGGAATGTGGAGCAAACAAAACGTACATTAATAAGCGCCCTTACTTCTCATATTCCTAGAAATTACGCTAATCTTGTTATCACCAAATATCAGATTAGAATGAGATCTAACGGTGGCTTAGGCCATATTGCGCAGTTTGCGAAAGAAATGGCAAGCCTAGTCAGAGAATCGCAAAGGGTGCGCCGTATTGCTAGCGGCCTAGTGTATGTACATGAGATCTATCAATGGCCACCGCATAAACTTGTGCTAGCGCAACCCGTACCTTATAATTTTACCAGAGCACTCTATCCAAAAATGCAGCTCAACCAGGAAGAATCTAGATTTGCAACATTCCTAAATCAATTGTGCAATGAAATGGAAACATTTTGGGCTCGAAATGACCCCTCCAATGTGAAGTTGTTTCGTGGGCATGCCCCGGATTTTATCGTCTTTAACAAAGACAAGTACGTATTTATAGAGTTCAAAGGAAAACATCTACTAAAGACAGAAGACTCAATTAGAAAAAATCGTGTTGGTCAAGCATCAGCGGCCTATTTTATGGTATATGAAGAGAGTGACACAGGTAAATTCCTTCAAAAAGGTTTTGATGATGAAAGAAGTGACGAGTTCGATAGCAGGATGCTGAAAATGTTGTTCAGATAGTTTTTACTATGGGCAAATTTATTTGAGAGTTCGCGCCATTTTTACATAATTCCATTTTTTCCATCTCCTCATAGTGTAACCAATCTCGTTCATTTTTCTTGCAATTGATCTCGATGATAACCTTTGTGCTCTAAGCGATATCCTAATAGACTTTTGCTGCCGCATGCGGCAGCGCTGCAGTGCCCTATTGACCTCATCCATTGAGATTTAAAATTGATGTATAGTTATAGTGCAACCTCCACAATTTCCAATTAATTATTTGAAAAATGCTACTCCTTTTATCTGGGTTAAGGGGGCTTTTTATCACACTAGGTCCTCACGTTTACTCTTATGAAATTTTGACCAATATTTAGATCAATATCTGTTGGTCATGCCCCGTTTTATCTAATCTTGCAGTGTCATTTCTACTTTGGTTTACCATCGGCTTGTGCTCACTAAATTATTCCATTACCCCGATCTAATGAGACTGTATCTGCCAGTCCATCTTCCCTTGATGTCACCACGATGTTCGTTCATTTCAGCAGTCCCATCCGCTACCTATCTGTCCGAATTATTTTCGTGATAATCTGTCCACATATTTCTGTTATCATCTTGGTAATTTGTCCATTTCATCTTCCATTTATTGTCATTTCACCCCGCTCGTTTCGCTCATGAAATTTTGATGGCGCGTCTGGCAATACTCGCGCCTTTCGCTTCGCTTTCAGTCACTCGCAGTTGCTTTATCATCCTTGCCAAATTTCATGGCTCCACTACGCCTTCGCCACTAATCGACTTCTGTACTCTGGGCGAGAGAAGTCGCTAAAGTGGCGACAAAAATTAAGACAATAAATAGGAGAATTTAAAATGAACTATCTTAACAAAATCGAGATTACAGGAAGAATTGGAACAGCGAACTTTTACGAAAAAAACTCTAATACAGCCCTGAGGCTATCGGTGGCAACAAGGCATCAGGTCCTCACCTCAGAATCTGAGATCGTAGAGATCACGACCTGGCACAATGTAGCTCTCTTTGGCGATCAGGCTAAAGCTCTCAAAGACAGAGCTGTAAAGGGTCAATGGATCAAAGTATCTGGGCCACTTTCGAAGAAAAAATTCCAGGGCAAGATCTACGACCAGATCAGTCCAGATTCGATCGAAATCCTTGCAAACTAACCACACAAATGGGGGTGATAACAAGCCCCCTCCTTAACCCCAAAATGGAGAACAGTTATGATTAATAACCATAGAAATAAGAAGGTGATAGTTTATAGATTCAGTGACTTTGGACTAGGCATTTCAAAATACATTGGAACTCTCATTGACTACGGCATAAAAGATCAGATTATGGGTAAACAAAGTGTCCACTGGTATGAATTTCGTCAGTATAAAAAGAGATTATCAACCAAGTTTTATATCGCAGATAGCTGCCCATATTTTTTGATTATAGGTGGCTGGAATGGTCCTAATCAAGATGGGATATTTGATCCAAAAATGAGTGAAACATCTGGATCATTTACAGTAAGTCATGGGCGCTATATGTCATGTGATTCGCGTTGGAAAACCGACTTTGACAGGCTCATTGATCGTGCGGATTGCGACATACTATTTGACCACAGGCATACCAAAATGGAGGTTAAAAATGATGTATTTTAAATGTCAATCGTGCCAAAGATATACGGTTGAAGAGGACTATTGTCCTCACTGCCACTCTAGTCAAAAATGCGTTTCGTGCCCACCGCCAGAAAAGCTACATTACCTCACCTGTGGATGCTGCGGCAGTTACTACCAGTCGTTCAATTCAGATAGTGAATTCGATCATGATATCGGCTATGGCGAATGCCCCAGATGCCACGACTGGATTATCTCTAAAAATGAGAAGGAGTTTGATAAAATATTCTCAGAAATTGAACGAGGTCTATCTGCTAGAAACCTTCAGAAGTGGTCCAAAATATCGCGTGACAAAAAGAAGGATTTTGCCATCGCTCTAATGGACGAAGGTATTATAAAGATATCTATTAAACCCACCATTACCTAGCTGGTAATGTGGGCCAAAATATACTTAGCTAATACCAATATCCCAAGCTATAATTTGAGAATTATAGCTTTTTAATGAGATAATCAATGGTTTCTTCAAGGCTTGATTTATTCCTCTTTGCGGCTTCGTCAAGAAGCTCCCATATACCGGCAGGAAGGGTAAATTTAACTTTGGACTTTTCAATTTTAACAGCTTTAAATTTCAGGCTGCCAGCGTCATGAAGAGCGATGTTAGCGAGTACGCTATCTTGGCTAATCTTGCGGCCATTTTTGG
>JBGSYX010000372.1:0-11044 GCA_041750735.1 Cyclobacteriaceae bacterium | reverse complement strand
AACCAGTCCGCTTTTCAACTCTATATCATAAAGTCCATTCCTAAACTTATCTTCTATTTCATTAGTCACCTTTTGCTCATCGATTAAAATAAGAATGTCCCAATCCGACCCTGGACGAAAGTCACCTCGCGCCCTGGAACCAAACAAATAGGCACTTGCTTTCGGATCGCTAGTGTGGATGCTATTCCTGATTTGTGACTGTATCTGCCTGATTTCCATATTATGTATTATCAACTGAAAGTTACGAAATCAGGTGAGATTTAGTTTGAAATTTTTGATGACTTCGTTCTGTGAAACCATAGATGAGTTCGATCATGGTACCGCAAGTAGATTAATTTCAGCATCCTTCACTCCTTCCACTTTCAACGAAATCCGAATATCGCCTGCCCTCCCCGAAGATCTGACGATAACCAACCCGTTTCCGCGGAAAAGCCGGAAATCGTTATCCGTGAAACTCCCATCCATTTCGGGATTGGCATTTCCAGCGGCCTGCAAGGTTGCTTCGCCTTCAACAACAACATTGATCAGGTTATTCGCCGTGGGAACTAAATGTCCTTCAGCATCGACAGCGGAAATTCGCAGGAAGGCGATCTCTGATTTTCCTGCCACGAGTGTATCAAGCTCGGCATGGATTTTTAGCCCAATTACAGGGCCCGAGGTGATTAACTCTTTGGTCTCCATTTCTTTGCCATCTGAAATAGCAACTGCTCGCAGCGTGCCCGGTTCGTAAGGCACTATAAATGTAGCTGTAAGTTTATCTTTTTCGGTTATTACCTTCTCACCAATGACCCTACCATTCAGTTCCAATCTCACGTTTGAGTAGGATGAAAAGACGCGTACTTCGAGGGGGCGACCCTCAAAGCCGTCCCAATTCCAACCAGGCAATTCATTTGGCCATCCCCAGAAGGAGGTTACTTCCTTATTCGTATTTTGCACCGGTTCATGAACCAGGATTTCCAGCGTGCTCTCACCCCATATGACATCACGGTAGTAGGACTGCGGCTTTTTATTGCCGGTTATATCAATATCGCCACACCAGGATATATAGGTTGGCCAGGGCATAAGGAATGTCCGTTCATCGCCAGGCTTTGGATAAATGGAGTTTCCTATTCCCGATTCACCGATATAATCCATTCCCGTCCACACAAAGTCTCCGATAACGTAGGGATGCTTGTCTACAAGTTGCCAGTTTTCAAATGCTTCCTTTGGAACTGATTCAGTTCCAAACATAATCCGCTCCGGATATTTTGCATGATCTGCTTCATAGTTTGCCCATTGGTAATTATATCCACCAATATCCAGAATTTCAAAGGCCGGAGCAGAATCATCCCATGTCTTGGCGGGATTATCCCAAAAGGCACATACAGCCTGGGTGATCGGTCGTGTATCATCCAGCGATTTAATGAGAGCGATGGATTTTTTGCCTATTTCCACACCTAAGCTATCGGCGCGCTCCTGGACCTCATTGCCAAAACTCCAGACAATGATGGACGGATGATTCCGGTCGCGCTTCACCATGGCCTCGAGGTCTTTCTGCCACCACTGTTCATACTGGCGATGATAGTCGTTTGGCCGTTTGGGTTTCACCCACATATCGAAAGCTTCGTCGATGACGAGAATCCCATATTTGTCGCAGGCATCGAGGAAGAATTGAGACGGCGGATTATGACTCGTCCGGATGGCATTATAGCCATTTTCTTTCATAATGCGAACCCGACGCTCCTCGGCAGCTTTAAATGCAGCCGCACCGAGTAAACCGTTGTCGTGGTGCAGGCAAGCGCCTTTCATTTCTAATGATTTGCCATTGAGGAGAAAACCGTTTTCTGCAGAATATTCAATGGTTCGGATGCCAAAGGGCTGTATATATTCATCGAAGATTTCGTTCCCATGTTTCAACATCACCCAAGCAGTATACAAATCCGGATTATCTGTATCCCACAGTAAAAGATTGTCCAACTTTATCGGCATATCAATTTGATTAGTTTTCCCTGCGAGAATATTTATTGACGAGTCTCGGGATACAGCTAGACTGCCATCGGAACTTGCTATATTAACTATTAGATTAAAGCGACCATCTGTTTGGGTACTATTTTCTACTTCTACATGGAGAATTATGTTAGCGACATTATTATCTTTCACTATAGTGTTTACTGCCACTCCCCAAGGCATAATATGGACCGGTTCAATATAGGATATGCTCACCTGGCGGTAAATACCGGCGCCGGTAAACCATCGCGAATCCTGTGTGGGTTTAAGAACTTTTATGGCAAGGACATTTTTGGTCCCTTGTGCATTCAGATAAGGGGTGATGTTGAAATAAAATGGCGTATACCCATAGACATGTTGACCTACTTCTTTCCCGTTAACCCACAGGGTCATTTCCGACTGAACACCATCGAAATGGATGATCACCTGTTTGTACTTGCCTGCATTTTCTTTTTCCACCACGAATTCTTTTCGATACCATCCTGTGCCGCCGCGAAGATATCCCACGTCTTTTCCAATAGGGAGGTTTTTTATAAATGGTCCAATGTGTACTGAATCCTGAATCTGAACATCAGTAACGCTCCAGTCGTGCGGTAAGTCAACGATTTCCCATGAAGAGTCATTGAAGTTTGCTGAACTGGCATCGGTAAGGCTGTCTTCCATAAAACGCCACGATTCAGAGAAATCCATATTGCGGTGAGATTGAAACTCTTCCGGCTTATCACCGCAGGCAACAAGAATAAATGAAATGTTAAGAAAACAATAAATTCTTTGGAGTGTGGAAATTGAATTGTTTTTCATGATTTTAAAAAATAGGTAGAAGCACCAATTTACGTGTGTTTGATGTTTATAACCAATACCGAACCGTCTTTCTTGATTACCTATGCAAATCCCATTGATCAAATATTTGATTATCAGACCTTTCAGATATTAACTGTTAAACCAACCGAAAAATAGCTTTTCTATCTTTGCAATGTGACTTTCAATAACCAATTTTGCGCCGATTAAAAACTTAACTCAGAAACACATGAAAAAGATCGTTTTAGTATTTTCCACCTTTTTGCTGCTTTCGGCACCCCTCTTTGCACAGACCGTTGATGACTATATCGAACTGGTTCGCGATGTATTGAAGACAGAGAAAAAAGCAGTAATCGCTGACGCCATGATGTTTACAGAAGCAGAAAGCGGTCCATTTTGGGAACTGTACAATGAATTTGAACTTGCCATGAACAAGGTTCAGAACAAGCGTATTGGTATCATCAAGGATTTTGCGAGCAATTATGAGAACATGACCGATGCCAAAGCCGATGAACTATGGGTAAATAGTATGGCTTATCAACAGGAACTGTTGAAATTAAAGAAAAGCTACTATAGCAAATTCAAGAAGATTCTTCCGGCTGGAAAAGCGGCAAAATACTTCCAGATCGACAACAAAATCGAAACACTGGTAAATGCTGAACTAGCTCTTCAAATCCCTGTCGTAGAAGTTGCAAAATAATCGGGGCCATTAAGGATCCTAAAAGTGGGTTATGAAGCTTTTCATAACCCACTTTTTATTTTCCGGGCATCTGTTTTGGCAGAAAAATGCTGAATGTGCTTTCTTTTCCCAGGGTAGAATCGAGGAAGACTTTTCCTCCAAGGACCGCGACAGTTTCATGCACAATAAAAAGTCCTAATCCTGAGCCCTTCGATTTCTCGGTTGCACGGTAAAACATACCGAATACTTTATCGATGAAAGGCTTATCCACGCCAATGCCGTTGTCATGCACTTCTATGATCCAATGATCACCATCGTCTATTAGAGATACGATGATCATTGGTGACGGCTTGTCCATATCGGCATATTTTATAGCATTGTTGAGGAGGTTATGGAATATAATTTTTAGACGCTTCTTGTCGGAGGTAAGATTGAGAGATGGGGGGATATTAACCGAATGAGAGATACGCCTTGCGCCATCAAGGAATTGCAGTTCATCAAATATTTCATGGATAAGGTCATATAAGTTCACTGGTTCCATTTCCATGGCAAGTCGGCTATTGCGTGAATACGAGATCAGGCTCTTGATCACATCCTCCAATTTTAAAATGCTGTCCTGGATATATGTCAGGTATTCGGTGGTCCGGTTTTTATCTCTATCGAGTTTGGCAATATTGAGCAAACCAAGAATCGACTTGAGTGGTGCGCTAAGATCGTGCGATGCGCTGTAAACGAAGCGGTCGAGTTCAGCAATCGTTTTTTCAAGTTTATCCGTTCGCTCATGGACCAAACTTTCAAGATTGGCATTCAGCTCTTCCAGTTTTGTTCTGGCCGTTTCCAATTCTTCCTGCTGTTCCAGAATCTGATCATTTTTTGATTTAAGCTCTACATTTCGAACCTGCAATTCCTGGTTTGTTGCATGCAGATCCTCGGTACGTTGTGCTACTTTCTTTTCTAACAACCTGTTCTGTCGCTTAAAAAAGTTTATTCTGAATTGCACTATAAAAGCTGACAAAGACACAATTAACACCAATAATCCAATCCAAAAAAAACGCGTCTGATACCAGGCTGGTTTTATGTTAATAACCATGGTGCTAACCTTGTCGCTCATGAATCCATCTTTATTTACAGGCCTCACCATAAGTGTATAATTTCCGGGATTAAGGTTTGTATAGGTTACCTGGTGCTGGGTCGTTCGTGGTTGCCATTCCTTATCGAAACCCTCGAGCATGGTTAAGTACGATGTGCGATGGGAAAAATCGTATTCCATGGCCGTGAATTCGATGCTAAAAGAATTTTGAAAATGCTGTAAATAAATCCGATCAGACACAATTATATTCCTGTTCTTTGAACCCTCTCCTGATTTTGGATTATACTCTTCATTGTTTATCCAAAAATTTGTGAAGACGACATTAAGGTTATATTCGCTCTTTTTAATTAATCGAGGATCAAAAACATTCATACCTTTTACTCCCCCAAAAAACACCATCCCGTCTTCACTTACAAAGGCACTGTTTGGGTTAAATTGTTTCGATTGTAAGCCTTCTTCGGGTGAAAAGTTGATGAATTCCCTCGCTTTCATTATAAGTTTCGAAATGCCATTGTTGGTACCTATCCAAAGGTAATTCTGCTTATCCTCGATTATGGACTGGATCAGGTTACCCTGTATTCCATCCTTAGTCGTAAAAAGTTGGGTTTCTCCAACTTGTGGTTTGTACCTGGCTAACCCTGCATTATGCATACCGATCCATAAATAATGATCAGTACACTCAAAAAGTGAAATAATATTAGCATCGGGCTTAATAACATTGTTATGAACATGATGGAAAGAGTCATTTTCACGATCATAAAGATTTAAACCCCCTCCTTCCACCCCTATCCATAGGCTTTTTAGGCTGTCAACAAGTATTGCATTGACTTTATTGCCGGAAATCGAAGTTGTATCATATGGAGAATGGCTGTAATAATAAAAGCGGTCTTTAGCCCGGTCATACCGCGCTAATCCTGCACTGAAGGTCCCGACCCATATATCTCCCTGCTGATCCTCAGCCAGAGCCAGGATCGATTCAGAGGGTAGCCTGCCCTCCTTGTCATATTGGAAATGACGCGTGGTATTTCGTTCGGGATCATGGAGAAACATGCCACCGCCCCATGTGCCTATCCACAACTTTTTATCACGGCTTACCAGTAAACATTTAATTTTCAGCTCTTCTTCACCAGTTTCGGAATTAATAAGTTTTACCTGTTCATAGTTGTTGGAATTGACAAAGGCAGTTCCTCCCTTCAATTTGACTAATCCTCCACCATCCGTTGCCACCCATATATTACCAAAACCATCTTCCGTGATGGCGGAGATGTTATTACTTGGCAATGAACCGGGCTTCAATGGATGATTCCTGATTGTTCTAAACCTGAAATAATCCGGATCATAAATATTAACTCCTCCATAATATGAGCTCACCCAAAGCCTGTTTTTGCCATCAACATAAATAGGTTTTATGGGATTACTCGAGAGGCTGTAATCGTTAAAATCATCATGTTGATAAACCTCAAATAGACCAAATGGGTATTTTTCACTGAAGTCCAGCATCCGTACCAGGCCATTATCAGATCCTATCCAGAGGTTACCTGATTTGTCCATCGCCAGGGAACTGATTTGGTTATTTGGTAAAGATTGTGTTTGATTTCCGGCACCGTAATGCAAGAGTTTCTTTTCATTTGGATAGAAAGCAAAAAGTCCACCACCCCAGGTACCAAACCATATCCTGCCCATATCATCTCGGATCATGATATCTGTGCGTAAGTCGATAGCCATATCCTTATAGGCAGGGTCATCGAATACTCTCTCAAAAGTATGGTAAACAGGATCAAACAGCACCAAGCCGGCACCATGGACTGAAAGCAATAGTTTCCCACCTTCTTCAAGAATTGAACGCACCCAGAGTGTCCCTCTTTCTAAAAAACTTTCTGGCAACTTAATGGTATGGAAAACGGGCCTCTCAGGGTCAAAAGTCTTTAAATCGATGTATGAAATCGCCCCTTGCTCACTGGCAATCCATAACAATTTATCCTTTGTTTCAAGGAGCGCGCTGATTGTATTTCCACAGATTGCCGTGCTATCATTTTCATCAAATGAGAAATTAGTGAAACAATCCGCTTCGCGATTGTATAGCGTCATTCCGGTATTCAGTGTCCCGATCCAGAGGTTCTTTTCGGAATCTTCAAAAATTGTCGTTGTAAAATTCCCACTGATAGAGGTACTGTCATCCGCTTCATGGGAATATATTTTAAAGGAATATCCATCGTATCGATGCAGTCCGTCTTCTGTTCCAAGCCAGATAAAGCCCTGGTAGTCCTGATGTATTGTCCTGACATTATTGGTATTCAGTCCGTCATCCACCGACAGATGATTAAATACCGCCGTTTGGGAAAGGCTTACCTGCCCGAGGATCTTAAGGACTGGTAAAATGAAAAATACAAAAATGGCTAAGCTACGCATCGATTCAGAAAAAGTATTTTACAATAACTGATAACCTGCGGTTGAAGTGGTTCACAAGATAAATTAATTTCCTGAATTATGAACGGCAATCGGATGAAGCCAATGGCAGAAAAACGGTAAAATTCATGAATCGGGACGAAAATCGAAAAACCAGTAAACCAGTTTTTCTGATCCGTCGACCAGACCATCAATTTGACTGCACAGTCCAAGCATTTAACAGTCCGGTAGATATTGATAAGCTATTGAGGGCTCGCATCGTAAATTAAAAAGCAACCTGAGATTGGTTGTTCATTTTGTCCATTGCTTGCGCAATGAACAAAATGATGTTGAAGTTGAAAAAGGAAATTTGTTTACTACCACAATGACACAGCCTCACTTCTATAAGTTGAAATCCATGTGGTTATTTTTCACTAATTGTATTAAGCACTATTTAATTACCGTCTATTAATCGACCAAGACCGCCTAAAACTGAGCCTTCACCTTTTGCAGTGCCTCCTATTCTCGGTGCATGTTGTATTATTCTGTCGGCCAGCCTGGAAAATGGTAAACTTTGCAAATACACGGTGCCGTGACCTTGAAGCGTCGTCATAAAAAGTCCTTCTCCACCGAAAAACATCGACCTCAGGTTTCCCGCCCGCTGAATATCATAATCGATCGCAGGCGAAAAAGCCACAATACACCCGGTATCGACTCGAAGTGTTTCGCCTTTTAGCTCTTTTTTTACAATCGTTCCCCCGGCATGCAGAAATACTTTACCATCGCCGGTGATTCGTTGTAGTATAAATCCTTCGCCGCCAAAAAGCCCAGCACCAAATCGTTTGCTAAACGCTATATCGAGCCGCGTGCCATAGGCAGCGCACAGAAATGCATCCTTCTGACAAATAATTTCACCACCAATGGTACTCAGCTCCAGCGGAATGATCTTGCCGGGGTACGGAGCAGCAAAAGCCACTTCTTTTTTGCCATTGCCGCGGTTGGTAAAATGGGTAATAAACAAGGATTCACCAGTAATCACCCTTTTTCCCATATCCAGTATTTTGTCAAACATTCCCTGGTCAGGCCGTGAGCCATCACCGGTTCGTGATTCGAAGGTGATGCCGTCTTCCATCCAGTTCATAGCGCCGGCTTCAGCAATTACGGTTTCATTGGGGTCAAGTTCAACAGCAACGATTTGCATATCATCGCCAAAAATTTTAAAATCGATTTCGTGAGATCTCATCTTAGCATGTTGATTTAATAATGATTATGTGTACGTTCAATGCTATGGGTTAAGTTGCTCAAATAGGTATTTTTTCCATGACCGGAAAATCTATCGTTTTATTGGAGTCATCGCATTGCAGCCCGAAATTGCTGTTGGTACCCCAGATGAATCATGAGTACAGTATATTAGAAAGTGATAAATACTTCGCTTAATTCTTCAAATGCGACCAGGCTCGTATCAACATAAATCTAGTTGAGAAGAATTTAACTCCGATTAAATCAACTTTGATTTTTTATCCTCTATGAATGTTTTTGATCTCTGACAATGAAGCAGTCCTATAACCATTGATTTCTTTTTAGCATTTTTGGTTCTTCAAATTTCAAAAGTTTCATTTTAAACTATTTCAAAAAAAATCTTATGAAAAATTCAGTAGTAATGCATGGTATTGTAATGGGACTGTTTTTAGCTATTTCAGCCGGTGTGGCTATAGCATCTGCCCCAAAAGATGTGGTTGGAACCTGGAGCTACGAGGCGCCTTATGCACCGTATGAGTATTCATCTGGAAAATTGATCTTTACTGAAAAGGACGGAAAGTTAGAGGGTGTAATTAAAATCGGTGAATACGATATGGATATGAGAAACGTGAAACTTGAAGGTGAAACCCTTTCATTCGGGACCTACGTGGAGGGCGAATACATTTCCATAAAAGTCACTGTAAAAAAAGACACCTTGAGCGGTACTGCAAGCTACTCAGAGGGAACCATTGAAGTGACTGGTAAAAAAGAGAAATAGTCCATTGATTCATTGATGGCAAAAAGCCTGACTGGCAGTCAGGCTTTTTTATTTATTTGCGTACTACCGCTCAGAAAGCAGCTTATTCATGAAAATAGTAAAGTCCTCGACGAACTTATCGTACAAGTCACCGGTGCCGGGGCCTGAAAAACCGGTATGGATTTTTCGCACTTTATGATTTCTGTCCAGAAATATTGTGGTAGGAAATGACATTACCTTATTCAGCATTGGTAAAGCTTCGCCGCGTGATTCTGGGGCTGTGGTTCCCGCAATGAGTACTTCGTAGTTTATCCCGAGTTTTGCCTTCATGGTTTTTACGCGTTCAGCGGCATATTCCGGTTCAGGTTTGCGCTCAAAAGCCAGCCCAAGGACTTCCACACCGCGGTCTTTATTCATGTCGTACCAACTTGCCAAAAAACGTGATTCATCCATACAATTCGGACACCATGACCCCATAATCTGGATTATGACCGGCTTGTCCCTGAACTGTTCATCCTGGATGGAGACCATTGAACCATCAGCATTCGGAAAGGAAATATCAAAATCTTCATAGCCCGGATTCAGGAAGGTAAGTGATGCAGGATCTGGTAATTCGAAGGCCTCATTTCTTAAGGCTGTCCATTTCTGAAAGAATTGTTTGCCCGACCAAAAGCTTCCGTAAATTTTGCCGCTAGTGTCGATGATGCCTTCAAATAGATACAAATGCGTCCCATCGAATGAACTCATCTTCATGGTATCGCCTGTAACAATTCCCTCCAAAAACCGGTAGTCTCCCGTTGGTGTGGCAAATGTACCCGTCAGATAACTTCCTGTCTGTTGAAAAAGACCCATGGCCTTGTCTGTGCCATCATCGTCGATGAAATCCACTTCCCATTTTCCCGAATAATCAACAACAGCAGGTTCGCTTAAGGTAAACCGGGTTGAATCGTTGTAGATAGCCGAAAATGGCAAACGATAATCCACAGCATAGTTTTTCACATAAACACCATCAAGCCCACTATCGGTTTTCCGGGCATGAATTGCCGCATCAAAAATGGCGACCGAAATATGTACAGAATCATCGGTGACAATGACATCGTCGATTTCAAATCGCTCCTTGCCATTAATCAAATTAATCTGAATGCTATCGTTTTTTGATTTTACCTCAAAGATGAAAGGTATTTCTTTGGTCTCTGAGGCAATACTCCCCCTCCATTTCCCTTTTTGGAGCTTCGCCTCTGGATTATTCTTGTCTGATTCCGAAGAAGTCCCACACGCGAAAAAGATATAAATGGATATTGCGCTAATTAAAAATGATCTGACCATGATTATCGGATAATTATTTTCCCGCGCAAATATATACCGATTACTAATTAATTTCCGTGCTAATAAACACCTCCAAAAATAATTGACTCCCACTTTTTCCCACCGCTTAGAATCGTCCAAAAAGCTCGAAAATCCATAGTTTTTTCAATCTTGAATACATTCTAATCTTTCCCCTCCCTGATCATTAAGCATATTTTATCTATAATAGAAATATTTTTATAAAAAAGTGTCGTAAAGTGGGAGAAAGTGGTTGACAATGTTTGAAAACTTAATATCTTTGTTCAAATACACAAGGCTTAGTCCATACATATGTCGCTCTTTACCGGAGAATATGAATGTAAATTAGATACCAAAGGCAGGCTCGTACTTCCCTCAAGGATAAAGTCACGACTGCCCGAAGTGTCGGGCAATCAGCTCGTGCTAAGCCTTGGCCTGGAACCTTGCCTGGTACTTTATCCCCTTGTAGAATATCGTAAAATTTCCTCGCGTGTGGCTTCTATGAACGAATTCAGTGAGGAGTTGAGGCATTTGCAGCGTAATTTCTTCAGAAGAATTGCTGAAATCGAACTCGATAATGCCGGCAGGCTGCTTGTACCAAAAACGATGGCCAAGTATGCAAATCTTGAAAAAGACATCATCCTGGTGGGAATGGGAAACAGGGTAGAACTTTGGAATACTCAAGCATATGAGCGATTTATAATTAATGATACCGCTGAGTTTTCGAAGTTAGCGCAAAAGCACCTGACTGACTGACCTAAGCCAACCTACAATGACCTACCATCGT
>JBGSYX010000371.1:0-19662 GCA_041750735.1 Cyclobacteriaceae bacterium | reverse complement strand
CAGGTTGGCAAGAGCCCACAACACGGTAGTGCCTTCCTCTGGGAAAATATTGTCGGGTGGTGTAGATGCCAATGCACTTCACAAACCAAAGCGCTTTTTTGGAGCTGCACGTAATGTAGAAAACGGTGGTTCTCTAACAATAATCGCAACAGCCCTTATTGAGACCGGTTCAAAGATGGATGAAGTTATCTTCGAAGAATTCAAAGGAACCGGCAACATGGAATTGCAGCTCGACAGGAAGCTTTCCAATAAGCGCGTGTATCCGGCCATTGATGTTCCGGCATCTGGTACGCGTCGTGAAGAACTGCTGCTCGATCAAGAATTCCTCCAGAGGGTATGGATACTTAGGAAATATATGTCGGATATGAATTCCGTGGAAGCCATGGAATTCCTGCTAAATAAACTGAAGGGCACAAGAAATAACGAAGAATTTCTTATATCAATGAACGGATAAAATTTCAGGAGATCAGTAGACTGGTAAATCAGTAATTCGATAAACTGATAAGTCGGTAAGTAATAAAAATAAAAAGGGAGCCGTGGCTCCCTTTTTTGTGTCTTAATGGAATTAAACCTTTAGGTAAGGTCTAAATCAGACATAACAACAAATCTACAAATACACGTTTTTGAATATCCTTAAACGATGGAAAGCCATCGCATCTATATCTATACTTGCTTCAGTGTTCTGACTTCACTGCTGGGCTTTTGCTGGAGTTCCTTGGTTCCTTTCGTATATGTGGGACATGTACGTTGTGTACAAGAAGCCGCTAACATCACAAAAACAACCGCCAGTAATACCACTAAATTTTTCATTGCTAAATGTTTATTTGTCTGAATACATCTGTAAAAGTATTGACATGTAACCTTTTAAACTTTAAGTAAGCCAATAAAAAATTACATTCGTAACAAAAAAAAAATTAACCCAGAAAACAATTATACGCCTATTGGATGTTGTATTGTTTGATAATTTAACGTGCTACCGCGAACAATTATTTTATTTTCAGCTTAATCCTTTTATGCACGGATTCAGATTTAGTCAGTTCGTTCCTTCAGCCAAAAATGGCCAAAAAAGCTTCGATCGCCTCCATGGTATTTTTAAGCAACTTATCTTAATGACTTCGGGCAATATTGCCGAAGCTTTGAGTTGGCTTACAAGTCTTGATAAACAATACGGCCTTACTGATGATAAGTACGGCATTGGAGATTTCATCCAGGAATTGAAAGACAAGGGTTATATCAAAGAAGAAACAGCAAATGGTACATTAGTCCTTACTCCAAGAAGCGAACAGGATATAAGAAAAAGTGCCCTTGAAGAGATTTTTGGGAAGCTGAGGAAATCTAAAAAAGGCAATCATACCATCAATAAATCGGGGCAGGGAGATGAAAACAGCGCCGAGAAAAGGTCATTTCAGTATGGAGATAACGCCGATCAGATTTCGGTAACGGATTCTATTCGAAATGCGCAGATAAACCACGGTCTAGATGATTTTCACCTCACCGAAAAGGATCTTGAAATTGAAGAGCGCGAGCACAAAGCGCAAACTTCTACCGTTCTCATGATAGACGTTAGCCATTCCATGATTCTTTATGGGGAAGACCGAATAACACCAGCCAAAAAAGTCGCTATGGCTCTGGCCGAACTGATTACTACGAAATACCAAAAAGACACACTTGATATACTCGCCTTTGGCGATGACGCATGGCAAATTGAGATAAAAGATCTTCCCTATTTGCAGGTAGGGCCATTTCATACCAACACAATTGCCGGATTGGAACTAGCACTTGATATATTGAGAAGAAGAAAAAACCCAAATAAACAAATCTTCATGATCACAGACGGCAAACCTACTTGTATGAAAGTGGGTATTAAATATTATAAAAACAGCTTTGGTCTGGATCGGAAAATACTGACTAAAACCCTTAATCTGGCGGCGCAGTGCCGCAGAATCAATATACCTGTTACTACGTTTATGATTGCCACAGATCCCTACCTTAAAGCATTTGTTAAGGAATTTACGAAGGTGAATAACGGCAATGCTTATTACAGCAGTTTACAGGGTCTCGGGCATTTGGTGTTCGAGGACTTTCGGAGAAACCGGAAAAAATCATTTTAATTAGACAATTTCAATTTAAAATCACCATGACCAAAAATCCGCCCATGATCAAAACGCTTGGAGCGTTGCGAAATTCCGGTTATCAGCCAAAATCAGTAAAACAGGAACTTAGGACCAATCTTATCAGCTACCTTAATGAAGGCAGAAATCCTTTTCACGGAATCTGGGGCTATGAAGATACGGTAATTCCGGACCTGGAACGCGCTATCCTTTCCATGCACAATATTAATCTCCTTGGTCTGCGTGGACAAGCTAAAACACGTATTGCCCGATTGATGGTAAATCTACTGGATGAGTATATTCCGGTTATTGAAGGGTCTGAGCTGAACGAGGATCCTATGTCACCAATATCTTCCCTCGGTAAAGAGCTGGTTGCCAGACTTGGCGAAAACACTCCTGTGTCATGGCAGCATCGGGATGACCGCTATACTGAAAAACTTGCAACACCAGACGTATCTGTCGCGGACCTTGTCGGTGATCTTGATCCCATAAAAGCTGCTTCATTGAGATTGGATTTCGCCGACGAGCGGGTCATTCATTATGGGCTCATCCCAAGGTCGCATCGAGGTATATTCGTGATCAATGAACTGCCCGATCTTCAGCCCCGGATTCAAGTAGCGCTGTTTAACATTTTGCAGGAAGGCGACATCCAGATCAGGGGATTCAAAATCAGATTGGCCCTGGATATTCAGTTTGTTTTCACGGCAAACCCGGAAGATTATACGAATCGCGGCAGTATCGTCACTCCGCTAAAGGACAGAATCGACAGCCAAATCATCACGCACTATCCCAAGTCCATCGAGGTAGGAAAGCGGATTACTGAGCAGGAATCGCATAAAAAAGAAGGCCAGGAAGCAACCGTGGTTATGAATGAACCTATCCGCGATCTTATTGAAGAGGTGGCCATGCAGGCCCGGAGTAGTGAATTTGTTGATGAAAAAAGCGGTGTATCAGCCCGTCTTACTATTTCCTCCTATGAAATATTAAAGAGTTCTGCGGAGAGGCGAGCGCTCAAGAACCATCATAAATCCACGAACATCAGAATTGCGGATTTCTATGCCACCATCCCCGCCATCACCGGGAAAGTAGAACTTGTGTATGAGGGTGAGCAGGAAGGAGCAGGTATTGTAGCCCGTGAACTGCTCGGTAAAGCCCTCAGGGCACAATTCATACAATATTTTCCCGATCCCGAACGAAGTAGAAAACAGAAGGAAAACAATCCCTATAAACAGATCATCGACTGGTTTGGAGCAGGAAATGAGTTGGAAATCCTCAGCGATCAGGCCGATCCTCTCTATGAAAAAATACTGAAGTCAGTACCTGGACTGGAAGCGCTGGTAGATAAATACATCGATAAATCGCATGGGAAAAGCAGGCTTTATTTCATGGAGTTTGCATTGCATGGGTTGGCGGAATACAGCCAGATCAGCAAAAGTTATTTGTCGACAGGCCTTCAGTTTAGTGATTTGCTTACCAGTATGCTAAAAACCCAAAAGTCCGGAGACGAAGAAAATGACCTGATGTCGGATATCGGTTAGAGTGCATTTACTATTGAAAATTTTGCATACGACCTAACAATTTCAGTAGCTTTGGATTTTGATTTATGAACCTTTTAGAGCTAAGGAATTTGGTCAGTAAAGGCGAAGGGCAGCACTTAGAGTTTAAACTTAAAGCGACGTTTCCTGAAAAAATTGTCCGGGAAATGGTAGGATTCGCAAACTCCGGAGGCGGTCAATTATTAGTCGGGGTAGATGACGACGGACGCATAGCTGGTTTGAAATTTGCAGAGGAAGAACGGTTCGTCATAGATCGCGCTATCCGTGTACACGGCATACCCGGGTTAAAGTATCAATCTCAGTTTATACCACTAAACAGCAAGCGCAGCATTTTGCATTATCATGTGACCGAAAGCAGGAAAAAACCAGTCTATTTTTTAGAAAATCCCACTCATAGCCCGCGCGGCGAAGCATATATCCGGTTCAAAGATCAAACAATAAAGGCAAGTCCGGAGATGGTTCAAATACTGAAACACTCGCACCGCAAAAAATCCACGGTAATAAAACTGGGCAGCGAAGAGCAACAATTATTCAATTTTATTGCACGGCAAGGCAAAGCTACACTTATGGATTTTATGCACATTTGCGGTCTGAATAGAGCGTTGGCCTCCAAAAAACTTGTTGACCTTGTCATTTCCAATATCCTGGAAATCGTCGCAGACGAAAAGGTCGATTACTATATTATGAAAAATCAGGAATTCCGATATCAATGAAAAAAACGACCAAAGAGAAAAAAATATTTGTCCTCGATACTTCTGTTATTATTTATTCACATGATGCCATAATCAATTTTGCTGAGCATGATGTCGCCATACCTATCACGGTTTTAGAGGAGTTGGATAATTTTAAGAAGGGCAATGACACAAAGAATTTTGAGGCACGCGAATTTATTCGGCTTCTTGAAAAAATCTCCAAGGGTCAGAAGCTCCACAACTGGATTCCCATAAATGGTAAAGGAAAGGGGAAGTTCAAAGTGCTCATGGGGATGAGCAGTAGCATCGACACCGATAAGATCTTTGACGAAAAAAAACCTGATCACAAAATACTCAATTCAGCCCTACTCCTGCAGGAAGAAAACCCTAAGGCAAAAGTAATTCTGGTTTCTAAAGACGTAAATCTTCGTCTCAAGGCTAAGTCACTCAACATTCAGGCGGAGGATTATGAAACGGGTAAAATCAAGAATGTAAATTCACTTTACAGTGGCATTTCCATGCTTGAAAATGCCGACCCGGTTATGATCAATCAACTCTATGAGCAGAAGAATGCTGCTGTTGATGCGTTTTTCAAAAACGGAAAACTTGTAGCGCACCACTATTTTATTCTGAAAAGCCAGAAAAAATCAGGGTTGGCGTATTACAATCCGACCAGCAATGGGTTGGAGCCAGTGGAGAAGCGCTCTGTTTACGGAATAAAACCTCGTAATGCCGAGCAGACATTTGCTCTTCACGCACTCATGAATCCCGAGGTGAAATTGGTTTCTATAACCGGTGTGGCCGGAACTGGCAAAACGCTTCTTGCTCTTGCCAGCGCCCTCGAGCAACGCCGCGAATACAAGCAAATTTATCTTGCCAGGCCTATCGTACCGTTGAGTAATAAGGATATTGGTTATCTACCGGGCGATATAAAGTCAAAACTCAACCCGTATATGGAGCCGCTCTGGGACAACCTGAAGTTTATCCAGAATCAATACCCCGAAAATGATAAAGAATACAAGAGGCTCACTGAAATGGTGAACCTTGAAAAACTTACCATTACCCCATTGGCATATATAAGGGGTCGATCCCTGAGCAATATATTTTTTATAGTGGATGAGGCCCAAAACCTGACGCCTCATGAAGTAAAGACCATAATTTCAAGGGCAGGAGAAAACACCAAGATTGTCTTTACCGGCGATATTTATCAGATTGATACACCGTACCTGGATTCGCAAAGCAATGGTTTGTCATACCTGATCGACAGGATACAGGGTCATAAGCTGTATGCGCATATCACGTTGGAAAAGGGCGAGCGATCGGAACTTGCCAACATCGCCAACGAACTGCTGTAAATAAAAAAGCCCCACCGTAAGGCAGGGCTTTAACTATTAAATTCTTCTGTATTTTATGCAGAGGTGCTCAACGACATCAACGAGGTGCTTACTTTCAGTCCGGCGCCTTCAAGTCTGTCCTTGTTGACTTTAAATCCAACCTTCGCTTCATTCTGTACAAAACTGATAGCAGCGCCTTCCGTTGTGAGGTCTTCTTCGGTTACGATCAATGTGTTCGTCGTTGGAAGTGTACCCATAAAGTCTGTTATCTTCTTTCTGTTCGATTTTGGCAGGTACACAATATGACATTTGCTTGCTTCAGCTGCTGAGTTTATCGCAACAACTTTTATGTTTTTTCCCCATACCAGCTTATTGCTGAGGTTTGCATTGATCTCATTCAGTGCTTCAACGTTTCCGTAGATCCCTACTGTAAAGGTTTGGCCTTCCACATTTTCCCACTTAATGTGTTTTGTGAAATTATATAGGAAAAGGGATTGCAACCGATAAATATTAGTTTCCTGTGCTCTCACCTCATTCATCGTTCCTATGATGCACAGGCCGAGTACTACTCCCACAACACTAAGTTTAATTTGTTTTATACGTATCCTTCCCATTGTTTTATTTTCATTTTGATTTGAAACCGCAACAAATTTACTGTCTATATGTGATTCTACACCATAAGTGACTGCGCGGGCAAACGCTAAAAGCCTTTCTGGCAGTAAGGGAAAGCGGTATTTCGGTACCATTGTTCATTGAATTGCCTGTGCCAGGAATGCATAGGCAAGTGTCGTAAAAAATCCATAGATATGAATTGCCACATTTTTTCGACGAACATAAAACAACTTTAGATGAACTGTGGAACTAGTGGATGCCCCATAAAAAAGGCGGCTCAATTGAAAGATAATCTGCTGCCGTAAGGAAAACCGGGAAAGTGCAGTTTTTTACAGACTGGATCAAATCATGTCCTTCAGCTCCATCATATTGACAATAGCACCTACGATCTCGTCATCGGAAAGCGTGGCATAATTAAAAACCACGTCGAACAAGGTACTATCTGGTACTTTGCCTACGAAATACTTGTGAAGTTGATCGCGTTGGGTGTCTATTTGGGCTATTTTCTTTTTTGCTTCTGACAGACTAATCATTTCCCTACTACTCACATTATTTATACGCCATTCCAGCGGAGCCTGAAGCCTGATATGCAGGGAATTTGGCATATCGCGGGTAATGCTCACACCCCCACGCCCCACGATGATGAAATGGCCAGACTCAGCAAATCCTCGAATGATTTCAGAAACTGTTTTTTTGAATTTGGTATCGCTGGGGTACGGTTTATGTGTCAGGGAAGCAATCATATCATTTACCATACTAACATCCTCCTTATTCACCATATCTTTAACGAAGTTAGGATTGAGGTGGAGTTCTCGTGCTGAATCTTCAAGAATCTCTTTGCCAATCCATCTCCAGTTGTGGTGTGAGCGGTTCGAGGATTCAATCATGTTCAGGCGATTAGCGAGCAGCCCGGCGAGGTGTTTGGCAGGACAGCCACATTCTCTTGATATTGTAACTACGGGCCCTGTGTTGGTTTTAGATTTGTTTAATTGTTCCAGGCTGTTTTGGACGCGTTTTTTCATGTATTCGGCGAGTACATTGCTCATGACAGACCTCCTTTTTTTAAGTAGTGTGTTGGGTGTTACTATATATGTAAACGTAATTAAATTCCTGGAGATAGGGTATGGCCGGAAAAGAATTCTTCACCTGTTTTTTTGGAGGATTTGGGAATTCATGAATTATTGCATGAGACGATCAGGTCGTTTTTCTGTACCTGAAAATTGCCAGTCCGTTGATGACGATGATGAATAAAAACATGAGGGCAAAATGACCCGCCAGATCACTTAATCCTGATCCCTTCAGCAGGACCATCCTGTTTACTTCAATGAAATATCGAACCGGATTGAACCGCGTGATGGTTTGCGCCCAAAGGGGCATGTTTTCGATGGCAGAAAACAATCCCCCCAAAAGAATAAACAACACCAGGAAGAACCATGAGATGAACATAGCTTGTTGCTGGGTGTTCGTCAAAGTTGATATCAATAGCCCGAGCCCGAGGATAGCAAATAGATAGGTGCCCGCAAAGCAAAAAAGCATAAATAGGTTTCCAATCATGGGAATATCAAAGACCAATTTTCCCAGCAGAAGTCCGAAGCCAAATTCCATAAGCCCGATGATCCAGAAGGGTAGCGTTTTACCTATGATAAAATGATGCTTTTTAATCGGCGTCACATTGATCTGCTCAATGGTGCCAAGTTCCTTTTCCATAACTATATTCATTGAGGCCAAAAAAACCCCGATCAGCGTGACAAGCAGTACCAATATACCAGGCACCATAAATGCCTTGTAATTCAGATCCGGATTGAACCAATATGAGTAATTGATTTCTATTTGCCGGATGGAACTCATGGCGTTTGGCTGAACGTCCAACCCATACTGTTTATTGAGCATGAGACTGTAATTCCGGACGATCGACGTGGCATAGTTGGAACCAAGGCTGGCTTTTGTACCATCTATCGCATTGGCAATGATTTGAACATTAGACTCGCCAGTACGATAAAGTTTTTTTTCAAAATCCGGCTCTACCACCACAGCAATATCACAGGCATCATGTTCAATGGCGTCATGGGCATCTGACATTTTTTCGCTCTGGTCAGTAATCGTGAAATAGGGGGAGCCCTGCAACTGGCTGAACAGCAAGCCTGAAAAGTGGCTCCGGTCCATATCCACGAACATCAGCCGGATATTCTTGATTTCATAATCGACGGCATAGGATAGTACCAGCAACTGCAGGAGCGGCATAAATATCATAATCCGAAGAAGGGCCTTATTCCTGAATATCTGTGTGAATTCTTTTTCCAGTATAAATCTCAGTGTACGCATACTATTCGATTCTTGGCGTGAATTTTTTGATACTGATACTCAGGAAAAACAGCATAAATCCAAACAGAATCAGTGATTCCTTCCAAATGAAACCAAACCCCAGGCCCTTCAACATGATCGTCTTTATGATGATGATGAACCATTTTGCAGGTACAATATTCGAAACGATCTGCAATGGCAACGGCATGTTTTCGATCGGAAAAAGAAATCCTGAAAGCAACATGGTCGGTAGCATCAGACCCATAAGCGATATCATCAGAGCCACCTGTTGGCTGTTGGTGATCGTAGAAATCATAATGCCAAGAGAAAGCACCGTCAATATGAAAAGGAGCATTTCACCGAGAAGAAGTGGAAGACTTCCATTTACTGGTACTCCGAATACGAAATATCCGAGCAGTAAAACAATGATGGCATTGGTAAAAGCCAACAACAGATAAGGCAGCACTTTCCCAATGATGATGATGCCCGGCTTCATGGGTGTGGCCAATAGTATTTCCATGGTACCAAGCTCCTTTTCTTTGGTAATGGAAATGGAAGTCATCATAGCCGTGACGAGCATGAGAATGATGCTGATAAGGCCGGGAACGAACATATAAACTCCTTTTAACTCCTGGTTATAAAACATTTGAGAAGTAACTCCAATGGTAAAAGGCAGATTCGCCAGTTTGTTCTGACTTGCCTGGTAATCTGCGATGATCGCCTGGGTATAATTCAGAATCATAGTGGCTGAGTTGGGATCAGCCGCGTCGAGGATTAGTTGTACTGCAGCCTTATTTTCCTTTTCGATTTTTGCGCCAAAGTTGTTTTCAAACACGATCACCTCTTTTACTTTTCCTTTACGGAAAACACCCTCAATCTCCACAGGACTATCCAGATATGTCTCAAGCCGGAAGTACCCGGAAGACAATACTTTGTTGATGAGTGCGGCTGAATGGTGATCCTGGGCATTGTCGAGTATGGCAATGCTGGCATTTTTTATTTCGTTTGTAATGGCAAAGCCAAACACCAAAATCTGGATGATCGGCATACCGATAAGTATGATTAGTGTACGCCAATCGCGAAGGATGTGGAATATTTCTTTTCGAACAAAGGCAATTAGTCTGTGCATAGTCACTCCTATTTAGCCATAGCCGGTCGGGCCAGTTGTACAAAAACGTCATCCATTGTGGATACGCCAAATTGTTGCTTTAATTCCATCGGACTGCCAAGCGCTGCTATGCGGCCATCAACCATCATGGAGACGCGGTCGCAATATTCTGCTTCATCCATATAGTGCGTCGTGATGAAAATTGTAGTGCCGTTATGTGCCGTTTCATAAATCATTTCCCAGAATTCACGGCGGGTTACGGGATCTACACCCCCTGTAGGTTCGTCGAGAAATACAACTTCCGGCTCATGGAACACCGCCACTGAAAACGCCAGTTTTTGTTTCCAGCCCATAGGGAGCGACTTCACCGGAGCATCTGCGAATTCTGAAAGGTGAAGCCTTTCGAGAAGCGTAGTGGTCTTTTCGCGGATTTGATTCAAACTCATACCATAGATGCCTGCATAAAAACGGATATTTTGTCGTGCAGTCAGATCCTGGTAAAGCGAAAATCTCTGGCTCATATAGCCTATCCGCTGTTTGATCTTTTCGCGTTCTGTGTAAATGTCATATCCGGCAACCCTGCCTGCGCCTTCTGTGGGTTCCAGCAAACCGCAGAGCATGCGCATTGCCGTGCTCTTTCCAGCGCCATTGGCTCCGAGAAAACCGAATATTTCCCCGCGGTTGGTCTGAAAAGTGATTTCGTTTACCGCTGTGAATGAACCGAAACGTTTGGTGAGCATTTCTGCTTCAATCGAAATGTCATTTGCCATAAGCCACCTCCTGTTCGTGTTTTCCCATCAGCTCCAAGAAGCAGTCCTCGATTACGGGCTCTATATTTTTTATAACAATCTCTGCATGACCTTTTTCTTCCAGGTAACTTCTTAGCCGTGTTTCATTCAGGGTGACTTCCAGGTCGGAGTAGTGCAGGCTATCGCCGAAAAGGTAAACAGATCTGCATTGATCATATTGCCGCAGGTGGCGCAACAGTTCATGTTCTCGTTCGCCGGCAATGGAATAAAGCTTCCCATGGAAATTCCGTATAATTCCAGCCGGTGAGTCAACTGATAGGAGCGAGCCGTCTTGTATCAACGCAATCCGGTCGCATAGGCTGGCCTCGTCCATGTAGGGCGTTGAAACGAATATGGTGATGCCACTTTCCTTGAGGTTTCTGAGCATTTGCCAGAACTCTTTTCGCGATACGGGATCAACACCGGTGGTTGGTTCATCGAGAAAGATTACTTCGGGCTTGTGGATCATGGCGCAGGAAAGCGCCAGCTTTTGTTTCATTCCACCGGAAAGTTTTCCAGCTCTTCGTCTTTTGAATGGTTCAATCTGTTGATAAATGTCTTTGATCAAATGATAATTTTCCTCCACCGTGGTTCCAAATATCGAGGCGAACAATTGCAGGTTTTCTTCGACTGTCAGGTCTTCATAGAGTGAGAATCTCCCCGGCATATAGCCGAAAATGCGTCTGAGTTTTTTATAATCTTTCACTACATCCAAACCCATTACCTCTGCTTCACCGCTATCGGCCAACATCAGGGTAGTGAGGATGCGGATGAGGGTTGTCTTGCCGGCGCCGTCTGGCCCGATGAGGCCGAAAATTTCTCCTTTATTCACCGACAGACTTATCTCCCGTAAGGCTTTTACGTTACCGTAACTTTTTGATATAGATCGCACGGATATCATAAGCGACTAATTATTGGTTGAAGTAAACTTCACCTGGCATACCGATTTTCAAGGTGCCGTCATTTTTCACAAGAACTTTAAAAGCGTAAACTAGCGAAACACGCTCTTCTTTGGTCTGGATTACTTTCGGAGTAAACTCTGCATTGCTGGAAATCCAGGAGACTGTGCCGCTCATGGTCTTTTCGGCGGCGTCCTGGTCAATAATTACTTTCACTTCATTGCCTATTTTCAGGTCAGCAAGCTGATTGCCGCTCACGTAGGCCTTAAGTGTGATGTTTTCAAGATCGGCAACTTTGTAAAGTGGCTTGCCGAAAGTTGTTACTTCGTTTTCATAGGCGAACTTGGAGAGTACTGTTCCGGGTGCGGGATTCACAATCACGGATTTTTTAATCTGGTCATTTATCTGATCGATACGTGCCAGGAGCGGATTAATCTCACTCAGCAATCCTGAATTACCTGTATTCAATTGACTCTTAGTTGCAATAATCTGCGATTCCACCACGTTAAGCTGGCCCGACAGGTCGTCGTATTGCTTCTGGGTGGCTGCGTTTTCAGCCAGTAGTTTTTCAACCCTTTTCACCTCCCGAAGCAGGTTGTCCTTTTGGCTTTCCAATACATCCAGTTGCACTTTTACATTCTGTGTTTTCGATCGGAGGGCGTCGATACTGGCTTCGAGCTGCTTTTTGGTAAGGAAAAGTTGCATGGTGTCAACGAGTCCTACTTGTGTTCCGGCAGCAAGTTTATCCCCTTCCTCCAGCTGCAGTGATAAAATTTTGCCGGTGGCTTCAGAAGAAATGATTACTTCGATGGCTTCGAAATTACCGTAGGCATCGGCCTTATCGTCTTTACCGGTACAGGAAAGTACTAGTCCGGCAATAGCGATGAATAATATTGGTCGGATATTCATGGAAATAAGACGCTTTTTTATAGAATGGATAGTCAGTGAATGTGAGCTTGTGAGTAACATACGTGTGTTATTAAAGGTTACCGGTAATTTTTAAGCAATTGTATTCAGCCTGTTTGGCCTGGATGGCATGCAGTTGCCTTGACAACTCAGCCTGGGTTTTTGCATTTAATTGGAGTAAGTACTCTGTTGGAGTGATAACACCATTTTGCAATTGCGAATAGGCGCTTGCTACGATCTCCGTCTGAACGGCTACAATCTCATCGTCTTTTTGTAATAATGCTTTAAGTTTGTTCACCTCGGCCAGTTCCTTGGTAAGACCGATGTCAATGCTTTTTTCGAAATATTGCTTGTTGGCCATGACGATCGCCTGGTTCGTTGCTAGGACGCGTTTCTCGTTTTTCACCGTACCGAAATCGAGTAATTGCCATGAGAGTTTTAGTCCGACAAAATAGAAGTCTGAGAAATCTGTTTCGAGGAAGTTATACGCGTTGGGCTGGCCGATACCGGCTTGCGCCACCGCCATAAGCATTGGTTACCTTTTTACGCCAACCACGTTTTTCATCGATTCCATGTAGGCGTGTTGCGAATCGAGGAGTCGCAACTCGGGCCTGTTGTTGGCTTGTTGGGTAAAATCGAAACTGTCAGTTGGTGTTTCCAGGGCATTTGAGGAGGTTATTTCATCTCCAATCCATTTTTCGAGCATATCGAGCAAGGCGCGCTGATCCATGGATGCACTCAGAACCTGCTGTTCAGTAGTTAGAATTTGTTTGCGAAATTCATTTGCAGCGCTATTCAATACCACACCGCCTGCTACCTGGGCATCGATAATTTTTTGCTGGTCACCTAAAACCTGGAGCAGATTCTTTAATATCTGAATATTTTCCTGGTACATCAGAGCAGAAAAATACAGGGAAGTGACCGTTGTTTTTATTTCATAAATATCGATTTCTGACGATTGAGCATCAACCTGGACTTTTGCCGATTCTGCTATGCGTTGGTTTTTGGCCAACCCACCATCATAGATTTTCTGTGTCACATCCAACGTGAGTTTGTACTGGTCATTGGGGATGACCGGTGAGTCAAACAGTGGGTTGCTAGGAAACGAAAAAACATCGGATTGGTAGCTGGCCTGCCCATTGATGAATACCGACGGCAGGTAAGTGTTGCTGATGTTTTTTGTATTCAGTTCTTCAATCGTCTGGTAGTGAAGTTTCTGCATGGCAAGCGGACTTGTTTCTGACGCTTTTTTCAGACAATAGTCGAGCGTGAGCTTTTGAGCGGTAAGTCCTGATGTTATAAAAACGGCAAGGATGAGAACTATGGGTTTTTTAAGCATTTTCATATCATTTCTCAGTTTTCAGATACGTGAGCATTATTTCAGGGATCAAGATCTTGCGTTCTTCCAGAAAAGCCTGAAAGTGTTCGTCGCCCATAGCGAATGCCGAAGTAAGCAGCGGCTTTGCCAGGAAAGGGAACAGCGTCATGGCTATAATGTTGGAGAAGAATTGTACAGGGCTTATGTGCCTGTATTTACCGGTTGAGATTTCTTTCTGCAATTCAGTCGCCAATACTTGTTGCAAGGGTTTGAGGCGATCCACAAACTCGGTGAGCATTTCCGGGTTTTGATTAATCTCGTTGAAGACGAACACCGGCAGGAAATGGTTTTTGCTAATAGTATCGATATAGTTGGATATGAAAAGCCTGAGTTTGTCCTCAAAGCTTCCTTCCTCCTTGAAAATCCCCATGGCCTTTGGCATGAGCTCCTGGAAGGTTTCTCTGAAAATAGCCTGGAATAGCTTGTCCTTGCTGCGGAAGTAGTAATGTAGAAGGGCCTTGTTAATCCCGGCTTCATCGGCTATTTCCTGCATGCGGGCGCCATGCATCCCTTTGGATATAAATACCTTCCGGGCTGCTTCGAGAATTTTCCTTTCCGTTTCGTGGATGATTGCGTTATCCATCTGGATTAACTATATGATTTAACCATATGGTCAAAAGTAGAATGATTTTTTTTCATGTGCAAGAGATAGCATGTTTTTTTTTGAATTTGGTTGTATGCTTAACTAGGAATCAGGAAAACCTATTGACGTATCATCGCCTCAAGGAAACGCAAGATGGTAGTGCGTTGGGTAAAAGGTAAATTATGTGGTTGATAAAAAAAAACCAATAGAAATGAGTGATAATCCTAATTGGATTATTAATGCCGAGACGGTGAACGTTTAGTTAAATTAGCCTTAGATTTCCGGTAGGGAAAAGAAACTATTATTTTACCAGGAATCATTTACAGACAAACTATAAACTTCAAAAAGCATGAACACACGACGTGAATTTCTCCAAAAAGTGGCTGCATCTACTGTTGCTTTGCCATTTTTAGCAACGGCGGCTTGCGCTTCCGGCACAAAACCTATTAATGGTCAACCGCTTCGTGTGGCCATTATGGGGCTTGGGAGTTATGGTACACGTGTGGCGGAGGCCATGAAATCGTGTACCAACGCAAAACTGGTCGGTGTTATCAGCGGAACTCCTTCAAAAATCAAGGATTGGCAGGGGAAATATGGTATCCCTGAAAAAAACTGCTACAACTATGAAAACTTCGACCAGATCAAAGACAATCCCGATATCGATGCGGTGTATATAATAACTCCAAATGCGCTGCATCACCCGCAGTGTCTTCGTGTGGCCCGCGCCGGGAAGCATGTAATTAGTGAAAAACCCATGGCAATAAATGCCCAGCAGGGCAGAGAGATGATTGATGCGTGTAAAAAAGCCAATGTGCAATTGTTGGTTGGTTATCGATTGCACTTCGAGGCCAAGACGCTCGAAATTGTGAAGATACGCCTGGCTGGAGAATTGGGTAAAATACTATTTTTTCAGGGCCTGAGTGGCTTTAGATATGGCAGCACCACGAACTGGCGGTTGAATTATGCATTGTCCGGTGGCGGTGCTATGATGGATATTGGCGTTTACTCAGTAAATGGGTCCCGCTACATGATCGGTGAGGAGCCAATTTGGGTTACTGCCCAGGAAGTGAAAAATAATCCCGACAGATTTGCAGAAGGTATTGATGAAACGATCATGTTTCAGATGGGATTTCCAGGAGGGGCAACGGCATCCTGCCTCTCAACCTACGCCATGAGCAACCTTGATCGTTTTTTTGTGAATGGAGAAAAGGGTTTCGCAGAACTCCTTCCAGCAACGGGCTACGGACCCATTGAAGGACGAACCTTTAAAGGACCTTTGACAAATCCGCACATTACTCATCAGACGGTTCAGATGGACGAGATGGCTGATATAATTCTCCTTGGCAAAAAGCCCGCAATTCCTGTTGATGGAGAAGAAGGTTTAAAGGACCTGGTAATTATGGAGTCTATTTACAAAGCAGTGAAAACGGGCCAAAAAGTTGAATTGTAATTTTTTTCAGTCATTTATTCTGTAGGACATACTTAGTTGGTGGAATAAAATCTGCCCTGGGATTTCAACAGTATTGTTCCTTGTCCTTCAATAACCTGGACCGACGATTGCATGAAGCGAATTTTTCCTGATGGAATAATGCAGCTTTGTGCCTGCTATATGCGGTTCGCCATCAAAGTGAATACTATCGGTGGCAGCTCTGGTTATTACCAGCTGATCGGTGGTGTAGATTTCTGCGATACTTTTCTTCTGTTCCTTTTTCAACAGAACTCTCACAAAAATCCATGGCAAAAGGAGAATGCTGAAGGGCTTCACTATCACGACATGGAACAACCCATCATCAAGTTTGGCCTTTGGCGCGACGTAAACATCGTTACCATACTGACCAGCGTTGGCAACGGTAATAAGAAAGGCTTTCCGACGTAGACTTTGACCGTTTAATTCAAGAGTGTAATCCTGTGCCCGGTACTTTAATAATTGCAAAATCGTAATCCTTGCATAGTTCTTAAGGCCCCTTGATTTTGATTGACCAAACAGCCAGGCAATATGGGCGTCAAAGCCGACTCCACTTGTGCAGAAAAAAAATTCTTCGTTGATGATCCCGCTGTCGATCACGCCAGTTTTGCCTTCCAAAATTTGTTTGATTACCAGAGTGACATTCATCGATAAGCCAAGCGATCGGGCCAGGCCGTTTCCTGAACCAGCCGGTACTATTCCCAACCGGATGTTGGTGCCAACAAGCGCTGAAGCCACTTTATTCACGGTTCCGTCGCCCCCCACGGCTATGGCATCTGTAAAGTCACCGGATTTAATAAGAGAGGAAATCTCATTGAAATGATCCTTTTTTTTCCAGATCATTATTTGGTAATCGATATTCCCGGGGAATTCTTTTCTGATGATTTTAACGATAACACTGGCAGTTTTTTTTCCAGCGTTCGGATTGATGATGAAGAGCAGTTTGCGCGGCGTGTCAGGCGCTGAGGATTTCGTTGTAGATCCGCTGTTTGGCATTCAGTACCCAGTTTTTATACAATTCTCTATTTCCATCAAATGTAACAGAAAACCGATCCAGTTTGCTCAAGTCAAAATGATCGGAAAAAATGCCAGCGCCCGCTTTGTAAGCGTCTCTGGAATTGCAAAATTGTTCATAGTGACCTGAAACAGGTACCATCAATACAGGTTTACCCAAGTACATAGCCTCGCAAATGCTTTCAAAACCAGCGGTACTTGCCAGCCCTTTAGCTCGGCTCATCAGTTGGAGGAAAAGTTTGTCGTTGATGGTATGGACCTGCAACTTTTCTGAATTGAATTGATATTGGCTTGTTAATTTTTCTGCCTGATCTGAAAAGCAATGAAGTTCCACGTCAGGATGTTTTTGGTGCCAGGCAAGGATTTCCTCAAAGTATCCGCTGTTGAGAAGGTAAACAAGGAAAAAATCCTCCTTCCGGACCTTAAGGTCAAATACTTCTTTTCGGAGCAGAGGCGGCACTACTGCCAAATCGTCTTTATGTGCAGGCATATCATAAAATGACAAAGCGATGTTTTTGGCAGTTCGCGCTGTTGTTAATCGGGTATAATACTTTATGGAGAGTTTGTCCAGTCGACGTCCTTTGGGAAATTCAAAATCAGGATGAAAATATATATACTGATGTGCAATACACACCAATTTAGGGGTTGGTCTATAAAAACGATAATACAGGCCCATCAATAAATCAAAAAAATTGATTACCACGTCAGGTTGATGCTCTTTAATCAATTCATCAATTGTTCTTAAACTTTCACGGAAGGTTTTGAGCTGAGCCAGGTTGCTGAAAACGGTTTTGGGTAGGTTAATTGATTTATTTTTCTCATCAGTCACAAAATTGGGACTTTGTAGTTTTATAACCGGCGCGTTGATTTTGGTGTGGAAGAAAGAAGGAATTTCTCTTCCCGAACTCGTTCCGAGAATTACCGCACAGACCTCATGACCCCGTTCCAATAACATTTCATACATGCTGATAGCTTGGGTCATATGACCTCTTCCCTCGCCCTGAACAGCGAGCAGGAATTTTTTCGCTGGCATCCGGCTCAATTTGTAACGGTGACTCCTGCGGGTAATATGGATTCGATGTTCTCCATTTTCTTTTTCCGGGTGTTTTTTACCTTGGAATCCAGCCAATCCTTATAATAGATTATTTTCCAGGTACCTTCGATGTCTTCTACAAGAGCGGTTAAGCTTTCGACCCAGTCACCGGAGTTCAGGTACTCAATGCCTTCAATCGTCTTGATGGCAGGATGGTGAATATGCCCGCAGATTACGCCTTGGCATTTTCGTTCTTTAGCTACTTTGACTAACTCGGTTTCGTAATCCGAAATAAAGGAAACGGCCGATTTTACTTTTGCTTTTACAATCTGTGAAAGATGATAATACGACAAGCCTCTTTTTTCCCGGTAGGAATTCAGAATGCGGTTTAGCCACAAAAGAAAGGTGTATCCTGTATCCCCCAGTTTGGCTATCCACTTGAGTTTAGTGGTGACATTATCGAAAATATCGCCATGCGTCACAAAGTATTTTTTATGAACACCCTGGTGGATAAAATATCTTTTAATACTGAAATTACCGATTTTCAGTGGCATCACCTCCTCCAGAAAATCATCGTGATTGCCACGTATATAAATGATCTTGAGTTTGTTTTTGGAAGTAAGGCCAATAATGTGTTTAAAGAAATTACTGTGTTGCTTCTTCCACTTACCACTTTTACTTAATTGCCACCCATCGATTATATCACCGTTGAGAATGAGTGTTTCGCATTTGTGATTTTTTAAAAAGTGGAGAACTTCCTTGGCTTTGCTGGCTTTAATGCCTAAATGAATGTCGGAGAGGACAATGGTTTTGTAAAAATTCTTCATTCTAAGAGTTTTACAAATCTCAAGCTCTCGTTTAAACCAATTGTGAATGCGAGATTAAATTTTGAAAAAGCTTTGGCTGCGAATATTAAAGTCGTGTTAAGGAATTTCGGTCACTCACTTTTCCCAAACCACCTTTACCATTTTCGCATTTTGACTGAAATCATCAAGATCAGCCGGTCCAAATTGGTACAGCGTGCCATCATAAGAATAGAATTCACACATCCAGCATGAAGATATTGGGTTCATGATATGATAATAATAGGTGTCTTTCCATTGGTAGGCATACACTGCCATACCCGGGATACCATTATCTTTCATCTGGGCGATTCTATCATTGAGCCACGCGGGATTGGTGGGGAATTCATTGTCGTCCTTGGAGCAGGAGAATGCTATGAAAACAATTATAACCGGTAGGATGAAGTGTCTCATGACATATATTTTAAGTTTCGCTAATTAATAGCTCTTGCAGGCAGTTGGAAGTTCATTAAACCGGTTTTTCGTCAGGTTTACCGCTTACTTAGACACGCTGGAGAGAAATTTCGTTGTGATTTTAATCACTGCACGGCTACACCCTGATACCGGAGGGTAGAATAGGCGACACCAAAATTTGACGGAATGGAAATCATGGGGAAAACTGTCTTCACAGCGATTTTTATGATTGCCATATGATGAATGGCATGTTCGATGTTGTAGGCCAATTCCCGCTGCACTGTCGATGGCATTTTTACGCTTTCACTGGCGTCAGTTAAATACGAGACCTCCAGAGTCACCGGTTTTTCCAGGATCAGGTTTTTAATCGCACCGATCAATCCATCAATATTTTTTAGCGCGGCTTCCTTATCTATTTCAAATAATTCGTCATGAGGTCGCGCATCGTAATTGACCACGCCCGTTTTATCACCTATTTCAAGGACTATAAAAAACTCCAGAATATGTCGCACGTGTTTCCCGATGGTATTGTCGTTGAGCAGTTCTAAAGGCGCTTTGTATTGCTCTACAGAGAGTTGTTGAATGAGCCCGGATAGCTGAGTGAGTATTGATATTCCTGTGTTTTT
>JBGSYX010000370.1:0-8011 GCA_041750735.1 Cyclobacteriaceae bacterium | reverse complement strand
GGAGAACAACCGATCTGTTCAATAACATGAAAACAAATTTCTATATCTTTACATTAGCAACGCTGTAGTGCGTTGATCCATATACATAATTATGATTGCAAAGCATCACAATATGAAAACGATACAGTTGCAAGTCCCCGATGACGTTGATTTAGAAGAATATGACTATTCGATGATAATAGCTTCCAAATTGTATGAGGACGGGAAATTATCAGCTGGTCAGGCCGCTCAAATAGCCGGATTATCCAAACGGACTTTCATTGAAATACTTGGAAGATATGGTGTATCCGTTTTTAGTCGCTCTATATCAGACCTACATTCGGATATAAGCAATGCCTAATATCGTAATCACTGATACAAGTTGCTTGATTTTATTTCAAAAGATAGGGCAATTGGATCTTCTTCAAAAGATATATGAAAGCATCATCACAACTCCAGAAGTCGCGGAAGAGTATTCGGAAAAGCTACCAGCTTGGATAAAAATTGAGAGCGTAAAAGATAAGAAATACCAGGAATTTCTCGAGACACAAGTGGATTTGGGTGAAGCAAGCGCCATTGCTCTTGCAATGGAGCAGGATAATCCCTTACTTTTATTAGATGACCTGAAAGCAAGAAAATTGGCTGTTAAACTAAACCTTAAGTTTACTGGAGTGCTGGGGGTAATACATAAAGCAAAGCAATTAGGATTAATTAACGCAATTCGACCACTAATAGAAAAACTGTTGCA
Organism: Cyclobacteriaceae bacterium; assembly: GCA_041750735.1. Classification (GTDB taxonomy): domain Bacteria; phylum Bacteroidota; class Bacteroidia; order Cytophagales; family Cyclobacteriaceae; genus JAAUQL01. The sequence continues at coordinate 7,284 of JBGSYX010000370.1, read as the reverse complement.
GACTGATTTTCGGATCTCAGAAAATGTAATAAATGAACTTTTCAGACTTAATAACGAGATTCCGCCATTAATAAAATAGCGCCATGAACGGCTCTAAAAACAGATGTGAGATACTCCGTTTTTCAAATTTATAAATACTGAACAGCACAAGCGGTTTTCAAATTGCAACTTGAGCCTTAACCATGCCCAGTAAACCCGAAGAAATCTTTGATCTGAAAAAAAGAACCGATCGGATGCCGCTCTTATTTCTCGGTCATGGCAGTCCGATGAACGCCATTGAAGAGAATGAATTTGTGACAGGCTTTCGGAATATATCCAAAACATTGCCACAACCGTCGGCTGTACTTTGCATATCAGCCCATTGGTTTGTCAGAGGCACTCATTTCACAGTTCAGGAAAAACCACCCACTATCCATGACTTCTATGGTTTTCCAGAGGAATTGTCCCATTTTCAATACCCTGCCAATGGCAGCCCTGTCCTTGCCAAGGATGCCAAAGAACTAGTCAGGTCGGCATTTTCCGCTCTGGATGATCAATGGGGTTTGGATCATGGCGCATGGAGTGTATTAACGCATTTGTTTCCAAAGGCGGATGTCCCTGTAGTGCAGATGAGCATTGACTATACGAAGGATGCGGAATATCATTTTGAACTGGCTAGCCGATTGAGCGCCTTGCGTGATCGCGGCGTTTTGATCTTGGGGAGCGGGAATATTATCCATAATCTACGGATGTTGGATTTCCAGCGAATCAACGGGCCGGAATATGGTTATGACTGGGCGCTGGAAACCCGGGAATCTATTAATCAATTGATGTTAGAAGGTGATTATTCCAGTTTATTGGACTACGAAAAGCTCGGAAAATCCATGCAGCTTTCAGTACCCACTCCGGAGCACTATCTCCCGTTGATTTATATTCTGGGTTTAAAAAGAAAAGAGGAAACCATACGACTGTTCAATGACAAGTTGGTTGGCGGTAGCATAAGTATGACGTCGGCGATTATAGAACGGACTTGAAACACTTGTACCTGGGAGCAGTAGTCCTCCAGTCTATTTGGAGATTTGATGGTTCTGAAATAGCTTAGCGATAGATGAAGCCAGTGTATAATAAAACTCCCCTATGACTGGTTGCGACATGAATCCAGGAGGGAAATACACGCATCTGATTCGTGGATCGTGGAAGCATTCATTAAAATGAAAAACAGACATATACTCATAATAATTGGATTGTTATCCGGATTTTATTCTTGCATAGAGAAAAACGCGATTAAGCGGACTACTGTAATTGGAAACTTTAGAGAATACAATTATGGATTTTTTGAATCTTTCCGACACACAATTGACCAGAATTATTATTATAATTTGCCATTTGAGTTAAAATTCGGAGGGATTAGACCCTATCCATTTGATTCGAAAGGAAAGCAAGAGTATTCTTGGTTAAGAAATCCGGCTAATTTGAAAATAGCCTTTAACTCAGTTAAATTAATTGGTCTTGATAAGTTTGTCACATTTAGTCAATATAACCAAAAAAAATACCGATTGGTGCTGTGAAACCCAATGGGAGAATAAATCCCTCAATGAAATTGTGGAAGGATTTTTACTTTCCGATACTCTATCGGATGGAGAGAATTATTATTCCAAATTCTGGCAGAGACGGAGACTAGAGAAAAATCTAAACGAGACTTGGCAGATTTTTCAACAAATTGATGATTTTTATACTAGTAAAAAGTCTTTGGCGACAGAATCTGAAATTGATACTACTCTTTATCAATTACTTAATTTTGATATTAAATTGCTTCATTCAGATTCACTTTCCTATCCAAACATAACACTTGAGTATTTTGATTATCTAAAGAAGGTAAAATTGGAATATTCAGCTCTTAAATTGATTTTCCATAATTCAAGATTAAATTTTTCAATAGCATTTGGAGATAGTATTTTATCAACATTGCACTATGATACTTTGGCGATAGTGGATTGGGAAAAGCTGAGTGATAATAAAGATGGATGGATAACTGGAGAGATTTATCCTGACCCAAATAGAAACTATGGGCCTTGAATTAAAAATTGACGAACCTTGAAAACCTCGCTTTTATCAAGTGACAAACAGAGACCGGCCATTGTGAAAAGGCGATCTCTGACGGGCCTATAACACTAGTGTATCGAGCGCCTTAATTGATCAGCGAGAAGCCCAAACTAAAAGGATACCGCTCACCTTAAAAAATACTACAATGAAACTGGATGATTTTGGGTATAATGACAGGCTGGAAAAATTGAGAGTTGACAACAACCTCAGTGATTTTGAGATCGGCAGGGTCGTGGCGGAGCATAAAGAACGATATATTGTCATAACCGAAAACCGGGAATTTGAGGCTGAAATAACTGGGAATATGCGTTTTTCGGCCTCAGGAAGGGAAGATTTTCCTGCAGTAGGCGATTGGGTGGCACTGACAACCTATGATGCTGAATTCTCCATTATTCACAAAATACTTCCGAGGTTCTCTGTTATTTCCAGGCAGGCCGTCAGTAAATTCGGCGAGATACAAATCATCGCCACGAACATTGATTATGCCTTGTTGGTTCAGGCTGTCGACAGGGATTTTAACATCAACCGACTTGAACGATACCTGACCATTTGCTATTCATCCAATGTAAGCCCAGTCATAGTACTCACAAAGACGGATTTGATAAATGAGCAGACAAAAACTGAAATAGTCGATAGCATAAAAAAACGGATAAAAAATACACCCGTATTTGCCGTAAGCAATGAAACACACGATGGATACGATGAATTAAAACAGATCATTGAGAAAGGGAAGACCTATTGTATGCTTGGTTCTTCCGGTGTTGGAAAATCGACCTTATTGAACAATCTCGCCGGAAGGACTATAATGACGACTGAAGCCATCAGCCAAAGCACCAGCAAAGGCCGGCACACTACAAGTCACAGGGAAATGGTTGCGCTGGAAAATGGCGGCATATTAATCGACAATCCGGGGATGAGGGAAGTTGGTATCGTCGATCCAGCCTCGGGTTTGGAAACGACATTTGATTTAATATCCAACCTGTCAGAAAATTGCAGATTCAAAGATTGCACACATACCGTCGAGAAAGGGTGTGCTGTTCTTGAAGCCGTTGAAAAAGGAGTGCTCGACAAAAGTTCTTATGCAAATTACCTGAAGATGGAAAGGGAAAAGGCGCATTTCGAAACTTCGGTTGCCGACAAGCGAAAAAGAGAAAAGGTTTTTGGTAAAATACTCAAAGACTATATTAAAAAAGATATTAAGCAAAGAGGAAATTAAGTGCATCACTCGATAAAGAACCTGCTTGAATACCAAAACCAAATGCTTCATCTGCAGTAAAGGCCAATACAGACTGAGCTAATGAATTCTTTGGGTAAGTAGTTTGAAATTCAATGTTTTATAGCTAAATTATTAGCTGTCTTTCATTGATTTGTGGCTGTCGGAGGATTGTGAATTCAAACTTTGAATTGAATAACACAATTTATGTCAGGTCGTAAACTGCCCATTTTTAGCGGATTTTTTCTCGTAGTATTTTTTTGTACTACCGGGGCATGGAATTCTATTGCGCAATCTGGTTCCTATACATTTGAATACCTGCAGGAGAAGCATCCGGAAATAGATGCCTATATGGACCAGGTGACAATGGACCCGCGTGGATTTTTATGGTTTGGAGGGGAGGTCGAGGTCCAGCGGTATGATGGTTATCGCATCAAAACGTATCCGATCAGGACGGCATTGGAGCAGAGTGATGAAAAAATAAGTCCGGACGCGGCCCCTGGTTTTCTAACTGATTCTTTTGGGAATTTCTGGGTTTTTTCCAATATCGGTTTGTTTGTGTTTCAGCCAGCTTTTGACGGTTTCACGAGAGTGCATTTTAAGCCTCCCGCTGATTTTTTTTATTCGGATAATGAAGAAAGGCCCGATGTATTTGTAATCACGGCGTTTATGGAGGATAACCGGCAAAATCTTTGGGTGGGACTCAAAGGAGGTGTACTCTTTTATTTTCCGCTGAGGTATCTGGAGGATTTAAAGCAAAAGAATGGTTATTTGGCCGAATCTGTATGGCTGCCCGATGATAAAATCACTCCGGTGTGGTTCCAGTCGGGTCAGTATACGAAGAAGGGCGGAGAATTTGTTCGAACGCCATATTACACAGTTCCAACCTTCAGGCCCGAAGTTTTAAAACTGTTGCAGGATAAAGATGAAGATATCTGGATCAACTCCCACTCACGGATATTCAGACTTGTTCAGAAAGATGGGCAATGGGTTTTTGGCGGAAATTATTTTAAAAATTATCCTGAACGGTTCTATTGGACGAAAAACCTTTTTCTTGACAGTGAGAAAAATCTCTGGATCGGCGCTGCCAATTACCTAGTCCTAAAAAAGAGTGGAAAGCCTCAGAAAACTGATATTGACAACATCCCACGGAAGTTTCGTTCGTGGACATTGCCCTATGATCCGGACTCATTACGACAGTATGTCGATTTCCATTTCGATTGGTATGAGTTTTCTCACGATATGGGGTTTCAGGGACATACAGGCTGGATCGATAACCTGTATTTCGACAATAAGGATCAATTGATGGTGTTGAATGAGAATGTGGTTTATGGCTATCGTTTAAATTGGGATTCAGCCAATAAGCCTGTTTTTACCAGAAATCTGCATTTCGTAAAAAACAAAAATGATCCAGGTACTTTCTGGAAATCGAATGCCTCCGGAATATTTCTGTCTGAAGAAAGGATACTGTTTTCGGGTGACTGGCCATACGGCGCCATAAAGGTGGACTTGAGCAACTGCTCCGGTTTCAAAAAGCTTTATCATGTCGATGGCAACAAAAACAGCCTCCCCGAAATGGACTATTCGTCCATTTTTGACATGGGTGATGGACGAATCCTGATTGGTGGCAGTAACAACGAGCTTTATGTAACAGACAAAGATTTTACCTCCTTCAGAAAACTTCCGCTCGAAATTGGATTTGGTGGCAGCGTGGATAATATGATTCAATCCATCCTTCCAGATGGTGCGGGAGGTTTGTGGATCACGAATTATATTGGTCAGTTAGCCTATTTCTGTGAGGAATGTGTTGATAATCCAGGGCTAAATAATGGATGCACTTACCAATTCCGGCCTCACAATTTTGAAGGGATGAAAGACCGACTGAATGTTGTCGGGATGGCCATTGACAGCAACAGGCGATTGTGGATGGCATGTGACATCGGGCTATTTTGTATTGATCTGTCATCCATAGGTCCTGATATAAATTGGAAAAATGTGGTTTTTAGGGAATTTGAAAAAAACACAGATCTACCTGCTTCCACGAAGGGTCAACTACTGCGACAAATGATCCCTCTGAAACCGGACTTTTACCTGATGGTTACGGAAGATTCGGTTTATCAGTTTGACCCATTGAAAAGAGAATATCGTGCCGTGGTTTGTGAAGGTGATTTGATGGGTAATAATCCACTTTTGGGAATTGCATTTTACGATCTTGCGAGCGATGGCACCCTGTGGACGACCGATTTTATAAAGAATTCAGCCATCACTTTTCATAAATCCGACTCGCAGGAATTATATACTGTAAAGGTAAAAAACTATACCGCGGCAGATGGTTTTCCACAAAATGCCTATGAATTTGTGACTGATGCACGCAATAACTTGTGGATTTATCCGGGGTCAGCCACGCCTGGAATTGTAAAATATCAGCCTTTAACCAATACTTATTCTTACTACAACAATTTAAACATTATAAAGGAATCCGTATTTGGTGGCTTACATGGAAAAGACCGGAATGGCAGGATTTATTTCGGAGCCGTAGACGGAATAACCGTTTTTCATCCGGATAGTATCAGGTTGAATGAGTTTGTTCCCCCTATCAGAATTACAGACATCAAAATTCATCATAAATCCATATTCGCTGAACCTGACAGCTTGAGACTTTTCATCTTGTACTCTTCGCAGACTCTGAAACTACGCGCTGAAGAAAACGTGCTGACTATTGAATATGCCGCACTTAGTTATGCCCGTCCCGAATCGAATCGTTACGCGTATTTCCTCGAAGGCTTTGATCAGGATACCATCTACACCACTGCTCAGAACCGTGTGGCATCCTACTCAAACCTTTCTCCCGGTACCTATACTTTCTATGTCACGGGAAGCAACAATAACCTGAAATGGAATGAAGAAGGAACGCGATTGAGCATTTTAGTGCTACCGCCATGGTATGCCAGTTGGTATGCATACGGTATATATTTTCTGGTGGCAGTGGGTCTCCTGATTTGGTGGCGATGGGTTGATATTTACAGACTCAGATTGCAACACAAGGTGGAGTTGGAGCATGCAGAGGCTGAAAAACTTCGGGAACTCGATCGCACAAAGTCTGAGTTTTTTTCGAATATTTCTCATGAATTCCGGACACCACTTACACTGATCTTAGGGCCGCTGGAAGGGATCATTCGCGCCACCGGCGATTCTGCCATAAAAAACAGCGCGCTAATGATGAGGCGGAATGCCCGGAGGCTATACCGTCTTATCAATCAGATTCTCGACCTCAGTATGCTCGATGCAGGCAAACTACAACTCAGAGCGTCTTACTCCAATCTGTCAGATTTCGTCCGGCAGATTGTCGCAAATTTTGAATCAGCGGCATTGGATAAATCCATTGTACTTAGATTCAAAATGCCTGAAAATCCATTGTTTGTTTATTTTGATGGAGAGAAGTTGGAAGACATACTTGACAACCTGTTGGAAAATTCGTTGAAGTTTACGCCCGCAGGAGGAGAAGTATATGTCCAAATTGGCCCCTGTACTGAGCTTATCTGGGACGATGGCCAATTGGCTGATGTTGCGGAAATCATCGTATCTGATACAGGAAAGGGGATTCCGACCGACCAGATCCCGAAAATATTCGATCGGTTTTATCAGGTGGATGCCAGCCGGACACGAAAACATGAAGGTGCTGGAATTGGTCTTACACTGGTTCATGAGCTGGTTTTATTGCACAAAGGAACCATCAATGTGCAGAGCATCGAGGGCGGGGGAACCACGTTTAAAATTAGGTTGAGGATGGGTAATCTGCATCTTCGTCCTGAGGAAATAGTAATTTTGGAAACTGATAAGTACACTGGTGATTATCCCAACTAAATATTTATCCTAACTTTTAGTATAAACCTGTTAGTGCACAGCATTTTAATGCGATAAAAGTTGTGATAATATTTCTTCAAAAAAGGAAGGTGTCATGAGATGGAACGATAGTTATAATCCGGAAG
>JBGSYX010000369.1:0-7695 GCA_041750735.1 Cyclobacteriaceae bacterium | reverse complement strand
ATTTTGCTTTTGTTTTTATGGGTTCAATTGTGCTATCCTCAGCGGCCTGCTGGGGTGACGGACGGCCTAGTAAATGGGATAAATACCTTTACGTGCCCTTATGTATCTAAGCCAAGTTTATTATTGGTGAATATCCCACCGCTGTTCCATTAAGTGAACGCAGCCACTAAGATCGGGATCACGATTAATGGAATATAGAATATGACCGTCTTCAATTTGAAAAAATTAAGGATTGGGTTAGTCAACCGCTTATGAAGGTTTTTATCAATTGTGTCACCTCCATAAAAATCAAGAACGGGAAATCCCTCGAAATCCTCGCTCATCATGCTCTCCTGAAGGCTTACCTCTCGTTCCCCACGTACGACAAACTTTCCTGTTTGAATAAAGGATCTTATAGCTTTTAATCTTGCTGTATATCCTTCCTGATGCCTGTGGTAGTTGGTCTCTAAAAACCAAAACGGTAGCGGGATAAAGGCTGCAAGGTAGTAAATAAGATTTTGATTTGTTGTAATGCTTACGGCAAAAGTAGCAGCCCAGAGCGTTACTGTCATCTGCTTTGTCCGGTGACGTAGATCATCTAAATGATTGATTTTTTCTTGGACTAACTCTAGCTCTTTCTTTAGGAATTCAAGCCTGAGGTCTCTTACTGTCATTTTCACAACCTCACCTCCTTTTCTAGCTTTGTGAATTATGTGTTCCGTAAAGAAAAAACTGTTTGACTGATAATAAATGTCCAGCCCAATAATAAGCGCCAAATCATAATTGTAAGGTATATTTTCACAGAGCCGATATGATGTTTAGCTGTGGTTTGGAAGCTCAATCGGTTGTGGACCTCTGCGGCAAGATTCACTAACCGAATTTGGACATTAGACTGTACGAAGTAGAGATAGGATGGGTATTTCATAAATTATAGTATGAACTAAGAAAAAGATATTGTCGGAATAACTCTGAAAATAACTTGATCAAGGTCGGGATGCGATCAGACCTCAGCAGACAAGTTGCCTTTGTTTTGCATGAACGTCCCATTCCACTTAAAACCACATCCATTTTGGTTTTTAATCGGCGGTCAAGGTAAACATCTACGGAATCGTCCCTTCCCACATGCTACTATCCTTCCATAAACTCTCTATTTGTCTTTGAAAGAAGTCGAACATCTCACCGTCTTTATTCGGTAATAGATGTAACCACGGCTCAATTGTGTCTCTATATGAATATAATCCAACCCAAATTTCAGCGTTTTTAGTATTCGCATCGATGAGCCAAATACTATAAGGGGGAACTACATTGCTAAAGCCGATTACAAACTCGTGTGATGAACTGTACAACGAAGAAAAATTATCGAGTGCATGTGCCGCTTCACGCCTGAGACGCAGATGATCCTGGTGTTTAAAGAATCGTTGACTTGCGACGTCGAGAGCTTTGTCTTCTGGATTAATCATTATTAGGTGAATCTGACATCCATTTGCGAGGCAATTTGAAAACACAGTTAGCAAAGCATTACTTGTTCCTACGAGCGTTATTCCATTATGAGTGATTGTCTTTGCCTGTCGAAGCCTATCAGATAAATTAGGCAAAGTGGTTAAAAATACTTTGTCGAGACCAACAGTCATCTCCCGTGTCTGTAAAATAGTCTCAATATTATTTTCGAGATTTCGCAATAAACGGAAGCGATCAATTAATTGAGTGGTCGAGAGAATGACGAGGATAATTAACACCAATTGGAGAAGTTCTTCACTACTGATTCCGGTTTGTGTTGCTCGTAATGCAGCGATCGTAGATACCAGAACTGAAAGAATGACCGGGCCATAGTCTATCAGGTTATCAAGTACTTTCCTCCGGAGGTGGGGTTTATGTTTTTCCAAAGTATTCTCCTAAGAACCAGGTCGATCGCTTTTGTTTGACGATTTGATTCCCGGTTAATCATCCACCTGACAAGTTGAAATGCTGTCGTTTGTTAGTTTAAAATCTTATGAAACTCTGCGAACTAATCCCCATAAAGTAATTAACCCAGTAGGCTGTAGAATGTTGGAAAGGATGGATTTTTATAAATTATAGTAACTACTCAGCCGTTCAACCTAAAAATGAGCGATAATAAGACCAAAAGGCTACAACACCTCAAGAGACCCAATGAAAAAAATAAGAATTCAAGATTACAACCTGACCTTTTCTGATCTTATGCAGTACCACGCATGGGAATATGCCCTAGATGAAGAGGGAATTGAAGGCCAGGATGAAAGAACTGTCAAGCCTTACCTTGTGTCGCCACCACTCGATTTAGGCGATGCTTATTTTATTGTACGGGCAAGTTTCATTTTAGCAGACGGAACGGGTTATAAAGGCTATATGAAACCTAAACCAGTAGACAGGATTAATGTGCCTGGCTTAATGTCCGTAATCATTCCGTATGACCTCAGTCCAATTATTGTCCTTGGTAAAGAGCATATTCATTTTCAATACGGACCTAAAAAACCAAAAGCAGAAGAAATGCAGAAGGTTTACGATATATTTGCCAAAAAACCTTACGAATTTTTTCCCATTAAATTTTTCTCAGACGTAGAGGTCTCAAGTAGCGTTCAGGAAGGGAAACTTGACGGATTTATGTATTTTGACCAGGATTTCAATGATTTTGCCCATGCCAAATCATTGAAATCCTCAGACATAAAATATGCCAAGTAATCTTATCGTTCAGACAGATAGTGAGATGCAGGGAGGGCAGTAAGGTTGTCCGGTAAGGGCCAAACGCAAGACATCAAGCATTCGCTGACCATTTTTACGCGCTGTGGACAAGTACGCGCGAACCGCACAGAATATCTTTGCACCTTCGTCTGAACGAAAGCCACCTGATACTTTCATCTTGACTTTCATCATGCGGAGATCCCGTTCCGCCTGGTTATTGTCAAACGGAACCTTAATATCGTACATAAACGCAAGCACTGCGTCCTTGTGATCTCTCAGCCGTTCCAACAGGTTGCGAGGCGGGCTTTTGGCTGTTCGGCCCCGCTTCTTAGGCCGGTCTTGCGAGGGTTCAGGTAACGGATTGGCTTGCATTCCCTGCTCGATCAACTGATCGTACCGTTTTTCGAAATCGGCTAACTGCTCTTTGGGCAACTCCGTCTGCTTGCCTCGTAGGTTGTCGACACTTTCTTTGATTTCTAGGAGCAAGTTCATAAGCTCGCTTTCCCAACCCTGGGGGTAACGCTCTTGGAGAAAGGTCAGCTCGCGCAGGTGGTGGGCATTGCACAGGCCGTGCTGAATGGTCGTGTAACGGAAGTAGGATTGCCAACCGTCGTGCATGGCTCGACCGTGCAGATTAGGTAAAATTCCCATCGCATCGGTCGCCTGGTATCCACGTTTGGTATGAGCGGCAAAGGCAGTCAGCTTACCTGTACTGACTGAGTGAAACCAATGCAACTTCCCGTTGATGTGCATTCCAGTTTCATCGAAATGCACCACCTCTTCCTTTTCAGTCAGGTGCTGCTGGATCGCCTTATTGACTGGCTCGACTTGCTTGGCCACTATCTGACAAGCCTGCAAGACCGTTCCTTCTGCCAACGAATGCTCAAACACATCTGCAAAGGTTTCGCGAACCCGCTCCAAGGGAATCAACTGATATTGGTTCAGATACACGGCCAATCCTTTGATCTGCGGCCCATACTGAACTGGTTGCGTCACGCCTTCAGGAAAGTTCGCTTGGTTCTCTTTCCCACACTGCGGACAGCGCTTGATCTCCGCCTGATGTTCAGTGACCTCTACCTGCAAGGGCGGGAGATCGAAAACCTGCCGCTTCTCTACCCCACTTGTTTCTACCTGCTCTAGAGAAGTCTGGCAGTGATGGCACCGCTTGACCTGATGCACTTCGATATGCTCTGGATGCGCCACAGCTTTCAGGGTACGTCCTTGATGCCCTGGCTGCCCACCGCTTTTACGCCCATGGCGTTTCCGTTGGCTCTTAGGGGCTGGCTTGTTCAGCCCATCGCTAGATGGTGGTTTACCACTGTTACGGCTGTTCTTCGAAACTCGATCTTCAAGGGCCTGAACCCGAATAGCCAATTGTCCTACTGTGCGGTGGAATAGCTCTACAACCGCCTCTCTCCCTTGATCGTAGGCAGCTCGGATTTCTTCATCTGTCGGTAGCTGAAAGGGTTCCACACCGTAATTGTGCTTGCGTTTTGCGATTTTGGCAATGTTAAAGTGCTTTCGGCTTTACGCCTGAGTAGTTACAAATTATAGTATAAATAGAGAATCAGGTACATCAAAAAATTCTAAACTGGTCGGTAATGCTTATGGCACGCTCATCCATAATGCAAACCCATAGCCTTACCTTACCCTTGTATAAACGTTCCCGTCAGTTGAAAAACCACATCCATTTTGCTTTTGTTTTTATGGTTTCAGTAATATGATTATTCTATTTGGCTGGTGTTTTGAAATAGGGCAAGTAGTTTGTTCAGCACATTGGGTTTTAGGTAAGTTTCATATCTTAAGAAATTGGAAAAATTAATCGCTTGATTGCCAAAAAGGCGCGATAATCTTATAAATTAATCTGTTAGAGTAATTTCAATGAAGGAACAAACTGTTTGGCTACTTTTCTAATCTACGGAATTTTTTGGTTTTTTCTCACGGTTCCTGTTGTGTCATGAAACAACAAGAAAAAAACAAAGAAAGAATGGACAGATTTATAGGTATCGTTGCATTAGTTGCAGGTCTGGTCGCACTCCTTTTTTCTTGGCAAGCGAACAAAATAGCAAGAGAGGCAAATACCTATGCTTTAAAGTCGGTTTCGCCAGATGTAGAGGTTTTGAGTATTAACATTCAAAATTTATCTGTCATTAGGCAAGAAACAGGGACTCTAGCTTCTTGTTTAAACGTTATTCGAATTTCTAATTTTGGAGGAGCAGCAACATCCATAATTGGTTATGAAATAATTGGTAGTTTAAGTGCAACAAAGTACGAAATAGATAATGAAGAAAAAATTAAGGAAACTTTTAACGTTTCTTCGGATTATTCTTACTTGAACAGCGAACTCTATTTCCAAGTTCCAGAATTGGAGAAAATTGCCTCTGCTTTTTTAAAACAGATAACTCAAAATTTAAAAGATGATTTTAAACCCGAAATAGATGAAACAAACATAAATCCGCTTCCTATAAGGATTGATGGTAACTCAACGATAGAACTGTATAATCAAATTGTTATTGTTACCAGAAATCCAAGAATAAATATCTTTGACCAATTTCCATACGACTACACTATATATGAAATAGATTCTAGGCCAAAATGGATATCTGGTTATGATGGGAGTTTATTGATAAGATATTTACTTAAACTTTCTTCTGGTGAGACAATAGCTTCAGATTCAGAAGCTTGTTTGCTAATCAGGATAGATTAAATCAAGGCTTCTTCACCTCATCTTGTTCCTCATCCTTTTACGACATTGTTCGCCTTAGCTTCAGGCTTTGGTATTACCGTGTCAGACTTTATTTATGCTTTTCTTGATTCTTTGTACGCTTATTTCACTCATCGCAACAAATTCCATAGCTTTGGTAACTGCTGAGAAAAATAATAACTGATTGTATTAAAACAGCCTTCGAGTCAGTTTTGCGTAATCTAACGTAACAAAGAAATTGTTTGTAGGAGCGATCCGAAATTCTATCTCTGGTTCATCGGAGAAAATTTCAAAATCTAAATGAAGATCGTGATAGTCATCGCTTTTCCTGAAATCATGGGAGGTTATAGTACGGCCGGCAATAGTTTTGCCTCCTTTCTGCCCGTTTAGGCTTGATACAACATCCAAATAGGTGATGTAAGTATTATCACTCCCAACCTTGTCTATCTTTATTCTAAATGTTACCCTGTATTTTCCCTTACGAAGTGGTTCACGAAGATAAGGACCATGAATTGGGTGATAATTACTTCCATTGGAACGAAACCCCCAAGCGTCGTCAACGTAGGACCCAGTTGCCTGCCTATTGCCATCAAAAAATAATAAGCACCGATTATCTCGTTTATCGGCAACTCTATATTTCTGAAAAGGATATCCGCTGTAATTTTGATAAACTGTGTAGAAAAATATAGCAGTCAAAAACGTGCCAATTATCCACCAATAATTAATCTTACCGGCAAAAGCTTGATTTATTAATGCGGTTATCAATGCTACTATCGAGCCAATACTTATTTGTTCAATAGCTCTATTTCCCATATAAACCCTGTGGTTTAGCCCTTTTTAAAGAGAATTAAAGTTGTTGCGTCCTTGCCAGGTGGTTAGCTGTGGTTTAGAAGCTCAACAGCTTATGGACCCCTACGGTCTATTCCCCTAAACCAATTTAGGCATAGGATGAGAAGATTACGATAGAAAGAGTATATTACAAAGTATAGCATGAACTCAGAAAAGTCATAATGTCCGCATTGGCTCAAAGAAAATCTTACTATAGGAATGATCGTTGGCTCAAAAAGAATGTTACCCTAAGGAGCTTATCCAGGTTCAAAAAGGGCAACATTCATGACCTCTAAAAGTAAGCGAGAATTGTTACAAGCGATTCGGTCTCGTTATCTGCGGGCCAACAAAGCCGAGAAAGCCGTAATGCTGGGGGAATTCTGTGCGGCAACCGGCTAACCGCAAATATGCGACACGGCTGCTCAAGCACGGGCCTCCGGCAAGAAAGCTGAAGAAGGTGAGGCGCTCAAAGATCTATCACGGTGAGGTGGTCACCGCCCTCACCGTGATCTGGGAAATCTGTGGACGGATCTGTTCCCGGCGGAAGGAGTCGAGTTCTATCAGAAGCGTGGTAACTGTGAAAATTACATCAAGGAAGCCAAGTACGACATGGCGGTTGGCCACCTGCTGCTCAAATCATTCTGGGCCAATGAAGCCATATTTCAGTTGATGATGATGGCTTACAATTTGTTTTTGCTGTTCAAGATGGACTTCGCAAAGGGAACGGAATACAGGCAGCAAATCAAGGAGTTCAGATTGAAATACATTTTCCTGGCCGGGAAAATCATCCGAACAGCCAGAAGTGTGGTGATGAAACTTTCCGAAAAATATGCTTATCAAGAGATATATGAAAAAGGCATCCCCTGAAAAAACACCCTTTTTCAGGCATCAACCTGTTATTTCTATTTAATTCGGGTCTGAAAAATCACTTCCAATAACAGTTTTTATGAAATGGCTCAGATAAAGAGATGCAAAATGGAGGAAATTATGCTAAAGTTAAGTGAGTTCCGCCAAAACCATCACCCTCTGGGGTGAAAATGTTGGCAAAATTTATTCGACGTGGATGTTCGGTAATATATACAAGGGTCAAGCACGGCTTGTGGGGAAGTAGACCATGATGCTAATCCTGAAGCCGATCAGTTTAGGCTTGGGAGGGTTATTCCTTTTCCTGGCACTTATTCACTTTTTGTCTGCAACATTAGGGCGCGGCAGGTGGCTCAGACCAGTGGCCAATATCGTAGGTCGGATCATCGAATGGATAGAAAATTTTTTAGAAGGCTGGAGCAAAGGCACGACGGGTTTCACTTCCGATCTGTCCAGCGATATCTTAAAAGCACTTTCTCTATTGCAAAAACCGGAGCATGGCGCACAGGGAAACCGGAGTAAGCCGCACACCTTAACCGGAGTATGGCGCACACCGAAACCGGGGTAAGGCGCACACTTTTCCAAAAGTGGGGATGAGAAAAAAGCGCTGGATAATCCAAACT
>JBGSYX010000368.1:0-4468 GCA_041750735.1 Cyclobacteriaceae bacterium | reverse complement strand
AATACTTAAGAACCCCGGACCAATACGGTTTCCTGATGGTTGATTTCATGCCTTTCGATGCACTGTCCATCACGTATTCGGGCGTGTACACGGGCAGCATGGATGTGCCGCACTTTGCCGGGGCTCCGGGCACTACAGTTGATGAACTCGTAAAGTCAAGTGAGTTTTATGACCAGAGTATTAAAGTGGGATACTCGATCAATATTCCGGCGATCAAAAGTAAACTTCAGTTTTTCACCGGAGTTAAAAACATATTCAATGCCTATCAAAATGATTTCGATATCGGTAAAAACCGCGATTCCAACTACGTCTATGGTCCGGCGAGGCCCAGGACTATTTATTTCGGATTGAAATTTGAAACGTTTTAATGCACTCCGAAAATAGCACAGACAATTACTTCAGGTATTTATCAAGGAACTCAAAAACCTTATCCAGGTTCTCCGGTGTGCTAAATGCCGGGCCTCCATGGCCTGAGTCCTTCAATAGTCCCAATGTAACTTTCTCCTTTCCAATCACCGGCACCAGTTTTTTTGCCAGGTTCTCCGATTGCTGATAGGGCACTAAATTATCGATTAATCCATGTTGAATAAAAAAAGGCGGATCATCAGGGCTAATGTACGTCTCGGGGTTGGCAGCGGCAACAAGTTTGGGAGCTTCGTCCAAATTTTTGCCGATCAGTTCAGATTCCGGAGAGTTCGGGATAGAATGTTTCTGTGGATTTGCCACTCCACTGGCTTTTAGTTGTACATCCATTTTGAGAAAGTCTGTTGGTCCGAACCAATCGACAACTGCTACAACCTGGCTTGATTGATCAGGATTGCCCTGTGTTAGGTCCTCTAATTCGGCCACACCTCTCGACAATCCGAGCATCGCAGAAAGATGCCCTCCTGCTGAGCCTCCCCATGCGGCAATTTTATTGGAGTTCAAATGGTACTGAACTGCATTAGCCCGAATCCAACGCACAGCAGCTTTGACATCGTGAATTTGAGCGGGGAAAATGGCTTCCCCACTCAACCGGTAATTGATGGAAACCACAGCAAATCCGCGTTTTAAGCCTTCCAACATAGGCAATACCTGATTATCACCCTTATCGCCCATTTTAAATGCCCCACCGTGTACCGAGAGAATTACAGGAAATGGTCCATCACCCTCATCAGGAAGATAAATATCTAATTTTTGTGCTTGTGACTTATCGGCATAAGGAATATCGAGCCATTTCCGCTTGACGTAATCCGTGTTAACTTTTTGTAGCCCCTGGGCCATGATACAGGATGTGGAAAGGAACCAGAAAAGAAGGCATGTGATCTTGAATGATTTTACGCTTATTGAGTTTTTCTTGGGTTTATGATATAAAAATGTAATTCCGGATCGCACGCCATCTTTCGATTTCATTGTCTCACTTTAGTTTTTTTGTAAAAAACTCCACAGTTCGCTGCCAGGCCAATTCTGCAGCTGCCTTATCGTAACGTGGCGTGGTATCATTAAGAAATCCATGGTTCACGTCCGGGTAGATATATGCGACATACTCTTTGTTGTTCGCTTTCAGTGCCGACTCATACGCCGGCCAACCCTCATTTACTCTGGTGTCCAGTCCGGCATAGTGCAACTGGATTGGCGCTTTGATATTGGGAACTTCTTCCAACGGTGGCTGTCCGCCATAAAATGGAACCGCCGCTTTTAACCCGGGTACCCTGGTCGCCATCATATTCGAAACCCATCCGCCAAAACAGAAACCCACTACCCCCACATTTCCGGTGCATCCTGGATGATTCCTGAGAAAGTCAAATGCCGCAATGAAATCTTCCAGTATCTCATTTCGATCTCTTTTTCCTTGCATCGTCCGGCCATCATCGTCATTACCGGGATACCCACCAAGCGGAGTCAACGCATCCGGAGCAAATGAAATAAAACCGGGAAGAGCGGCTCTTCTTCCCACATCTTCGATATGTGGATTGAGACCCCTGTTTTCGTGCACCACAATGATCCCCGGCAACTTTCCCGCACTATTTGCCGGCTTTGATAGAAGCCCTTTTATTTCGCCACCACCTTTTGGTGATTTGTACGTTTCGTAACTGGTAACTAAACGCGGGTCATCGGGTTTTACCTGAATAGCCTGGTAGTTGGGCATGATAAAACCAAGAATTGATGCCACTGTGAGCCCGCCAACAGCATAGGCCCCCAACTTGTCGATAAACAGCCTTCTGTCTATTCTGTTGTGCGCGTAATCGTCGTAAAGATCGAATACTTCCTGCTTGATGTCTTCTTTTTTCATGGTGATGGAATTTAGTTAATAATGATTTAGGTTATTTGAAAGCTACCCTTCGTTTTTGAAGAAATTCTGATTGGACCCAGGGTGATACATTTCGTTATCGGTATACCGGTAAAATCATGTATATACCAGACAACACTGTCGTAAGAATTGGACGAGTTGAATGTGATCATCGGCCCGGTAATCTGTTAAATTCGTTCTTTTGGTTGCTTCACACCTCCACTGGTACGCTGACAGTATGGGAGCGTGAAGGATGCATTTTCAACAATTCTATAGTCTCATCTTTACCTTTTAGGGCCACAGGCCCCAGCTCTTCGAAATACAGGTTGTGCTTTTTATCCAACAGGTTAAATAACGATTTTGAAATAAGGAGTGAGGCATTGAACTGGTTGCAGAGCGACTCCATGCGTGCTGTGGTATTGAGTACATCGCCCGAATACACAATTTCTCTCCGTATATGGCCTATTTCAGCCGCGAGTACGAGACCCGCATGCATGGCTCCCTTGAACTCAGGTTTATATCCGTAGTGTTTCATAAAATACCCTTGTCGGTCTTCGAGTCTTTTGGTGATGCTTTCAAATAGTTGAATACACCGGTTGTTTCTGATTCCGCTGTCGAGGGTCCAGGTAAAAACGATCTCATCGCCGACATATTGGTATATTTCAGCTCCTGAGATAATGATGGCCTCAGACATTTCGTAGATCGCATCATTGAGAAAGGCATAGTAGGTATCATTTCCCAGCTTTTCAGATAACGAAGTCGATGATTTAAGGTCCATGAATAAAAATATCCGTATTTCCTTTTTGGGCTTTCGGTAATTCCCCTTCAGGTAATTTAAGAGCCTGTTTTTGCCTACAAGCTTTTCCATCTGGAAATACATCGATATGGTAATGGCCACGATAAATGCAGACATCAGGTAGTTTGCAATCCTCCGCTCACCAAAACCTTCTGCAATGAACTGGAAATCAATTTCTTCGATTGGTGTTCGTACCGTTATAGCCCGCAAGGCTACGATTGCCATCATCACCGCCAGGCCTACAACCTTGACCGTGTACTGAAACGCTAACGAACGGGAAACGACCTTCCTGTGATAGCTGAGATCATCCAATATGCCTATGGAAACACCAAATAAAAACCCGGCGAGGAGCTGCGTGGGTATGATTTGGTTTGTATCGATATAAAATATCAAGCCAAAAAACAGACTGGAGTAGATGCCAAACCTGATGAGCCGTGCTAGGTGGTTGAGTATGACTATGCCTGATTTTCCCATCGTGATTGAATCAACTAATATACTGAATGGTCAGATTATATTTTCGATTTGAAGATTCTGAATAAATTTGGCTAATGAATTTTTCCTCAAGGACTGGCCTTTCTAAAACTGATTCAACTCCTTGATGTTCCGGTACTCAAATTCGAAGTCAATCTCGAAGGCATCTACGAATCGTTGTTTCATGGCCTTTTTAAGCTTTTCAATGTCGTGAGTATAAAACAGGAATGCGCCACCGCCGCCTGCACCGCATAGTTTCCCGCCAAGGGCTCCATTCGCTATGGCGAAATTGTACATTTCATCCAGCTTGGGTGTGGTAGAAGACGGCGCTAGGAGTTTCTGCGCAGCCCAGTTGCGGGCGATAATCAGTGCGCATCCATCGAAGTCTTCTTTTTCCAGCGCTTTGGCAAAATCCCATCCGCAGGTGGCCAGTTCAGCAATGGCTTTTTGTCCATTGGGCGTTTCATGGTTTTTATACACTTCCTCCACAGCCACCTGGGCATTGCGCGACTCACTGGTATGGAGTAAAAGTAATCTGTGCCTGAATTTTTCCAGCGTGTCTTCCGTAACACTTACCGCAACCGGCCTGGCATAGTCGTCGCCAAACTCAAAGCAATGAAACCCGCCAAACACAATCGAATACTGATCCTGTCGGCCGATAAACCACTGAAGTTCCTGATTTTCCAGGTTGAAAAGATCCTCACCGATGGCGGTAAGCGACTTTGGTTCGGCGTTGTAGGTCTTGGAATTGAGCATTTCCAGCAATTTAGCTGCCGTGGATGTGCTGAGACCGCTGCCGCGAGGATAGCCGGAAAAGTTGAACTTGCCGCCTTTAAATTCAATCAGAGGACGGATAGCAACATTGGACACGTAGCCCTTTTTGCCTTTCATGATAAAGGGCACGTCGGTCCAGCCACCGGAAAAGTCGATGC
>JBGSYX010000367.1:0-5450 GCA_041750735.1 Cyclobacteriaceae bacterium | reverse complement strand
ACCTAAATAGCTGCTGAATACAATGGTATAGTCACTCACATTGAATTTCAAAATAAAAACGTCACGAATACCCTCGTTATTGTTCAAACTTGTGTCAAACGAATCGAGCGTCGTAGGAAAGTTGGATGATTCGGTAATTCCAGTTAAATATACGAAGTTGTTATCCGTGACGATATCCATTCCCCAGTCAAGGTGGTCCCCACCAAAAAAAGTCGCATAGTCCAAACCTGTACCATTAACGTTAAGGATTGCCAAAAATACCTCATATTCGTTAAGGGTTGTATCATATGCTCCGGGAGTGGTAGGGAAATTTGGCGAGGATGTTCCACCAATTATGTAAGCCTTTCCGTCGTAATCGATTGCAACTCCTAAGGCAGAGTCTAAATACCATCCTCCAAGATACGTTCCATAGATTAAATCTGTGCCAGTCGGATTTATCTTCACTACAAAAGCGTCCGACTCTCCTCGATCCGCACCGTTGAAGGTGGTATCAAAAGCGTCGCTTGTTGTTGGAAAACCGACTGAATATGTGTCACCAACAATATACATGCAACCCGAATCATCTAAAGCAATAGATGTACCATACTCAGCGTGATCTCCTGAAATTAATGTCGAGTATATAAGGTCATTGCCTTCGGAATTGAGTTTAACTGCAAACACATTAGTGCTTGGTCCCTCTTCCATAAAAGCACCTTGAGTGGTAGGAAAATCCCCGCCTACGGTACCTCCCGTAATAAAAATATTCTTTGATTCGTCTACTAAAATTGAGTTGCCAGCCTCATCTCCGGGTCCCCCAACAAATGTGGCAAATATCAAGCTTTTTCCGTCCTTATCTAGCTTAGCAATAAATATATCGTTTTCACCACCATTAAAGGTTGAATCGTATATTCCTGGTGTGGCTGGAAAATCTCCATTATTTGTACCACCTGTCACATACACTTCACCAATATCATCAACAGCTATTGAGTTTCCCCAATCGTGGCCATTTCCTCCTAAGAAAGTAGAGTAAATGAGATCAGATGATCCTGTGGTATCTACAACACTTTCTGTAACAGTATTACTAGGTTCTATACTATCTGAGAGGAATGGGTTTATAATTTCAAAATATTGGGGTTTTGAATCAATTGTGGGGGTTTCGAAAGCCGAAAAACCAAATCCCTTAACAGTCATCAATGGTAATTTGAAATCACCAATTAGTGTACTAATGAGCAAATGATCATTAATGATCTTCAGTATTTCTGCACCTTCAATTTGGATCTTAACTTCGGGTAATGCGGAACAATTAGAATTGCATATCAAGCGCCACTCTAAATTTTTATTTTTACTAGTAATCACAAAATCGATGCCTGGATATACATCAATATAACGAACGCCAGCAAATACGGGTACATTGATATACCAGTTTTGCGGATTCTTTCCTAATATGTAATTAAATGAGGTGGCTAATTGATCGAGAGGTTCAATTTTTTTATTAAGCAGCATGTCTGGAAAAGTGATTTTTATCGCTACACTTCTTTGCGTTTGTATCTCAGTAAATGATTGCACCTTATTCATTACATATGGCGCAGAAATATTTCCAGAACTTAATACCGATCTAGCGGTGAACCATATTGCGTCTTTAGTAATATATACATTGCTATCTCCTCCCCAGACCTTGTAAATAATATTGTTATCAAATTGACCCTCGTTTTTCACAAATGCAAGGGGAGGGTTCGTTGAATACGACTCTATTGTTTTCTGTTGCGCTTGACCAAAGGCTAATCGATCTGCGTATAAATATTCGAAGTGTTCAACTATCAGTGAGCTAATAAATATTATTATAGCCAATGAAGGATTCAAGATATGTAGCTTTGATCTCATGTCTCCGCCTCATTTTGATATAGCGAACCTCACTTTAGAGCATCTTTATTCCCGTTCAAATATCGACAACATATAGTATTTTCCTCGAACGAACCAAGCCCAATATCTAGATTTGGGCTAACGAAAACCAAAGGCGGTAAATCAAATAACACTTAATATAAACAAATCGCGGCAAAAAAAACATCTGATTACAAACAATAGGGCTTACATTGAATATATATTTCGGTATCGCTGGAGAGTCAAAACTTGACGCCTCATAATATGAGGTTGGTCCTTGCTAAGGGCTAAAATTGTGTTACGAATGAATAAACTGAAAACCCACCGGAAGCCCCGAAAATTCTTTATAACCTTAGAAGATTTTAGCATTTATTCTGATCCAATGCAAGTAAAAAGTAGGAATTCGCTAACCTGAGCAAATATAATTCAAAGCCATCGTTATAGTCAACAGCTATAATTTCACAGGTAAATTGGGTGTGGAATGTGAGCCATTTTCTGGTCAGTCCGCGCTACTCTGCGGCGTACTTAGCCGAAGTGCGCTTCTCGCTTGTGTCTTTTTGATAATATTCTAAGCTTTGACAAGTCCTGCACAGCGGCTTTTTAAAAAACCTCATACTGTAGGAATACTGCGCATTAGTCGTTTCCCTTTTGCATGTTCTACACTTCACCCCCGACCATCCCGAATGATTTTTTAATATGCTATCTGCTGTTGTTGTAAATTTTGTTTTGTTTCCCATTTTTCTAAGTCCTCCTTTGTGGCCTCGTGGTTTTTCCACAAGGCCACTTGCAAGACTTACTTCTTGCTTTTCGCTTTTTCGACAGGTGCGTCGGCTATCCTTTCGCCTTCGTCAAATTCAGGCGCTTGAAGTGTTCCGTATCCGCACATGGCTAATGCCCTGCCTACTGCTCCCGTTTCGGCTTTTTCTATGTAATCGGGAAAGCCGATCTCGGTCTCTTTTTTCCTGGCAGTTGCGATAATCCTGCCGTTGGCGTCCTTGATGATCGCCTTCATCACGACGGCTTTATTGGCCAACTGAATTGCTTTCGTGATGATGCTCCAGTCCGGATGGTCTTTCCTGAACCAGGCGATTCGAGCTGCAACCGGAAGATAATCTGTTTCGGTTTTCTCCCATCTGACCTGGCCGTTGGTCAGCTGTACTTTTTTGGTTTTGGGTAATTTGAGCATGTATTTGTTTGGATCAAATATGCTATGATGAATTGTTGTGAGAGAGTCGGCCTTTTTAGGTCGGCTCTTTCTTATTAAACCCAAATCCCCATTACCATTTCCGTTGGTTTTGTGTGTTTGTGTATTTGGCTCCATTTATTTCTCACCCCCTTTCTTTTTCTGGTTCCCCCTTTTTTCTAGAAGGTAACCTTACCTTCTTAATCGTTTACCTGCACACCGACCGAAGCGAAGTCATAGGGAGGAACCTGCTCAGCCCACTGAGCGGGCAAATCCCTTGACGAGCAAAGGCGGTGTGCAATTTAAAGGCGATAGGGATAAATGATTGTGCAATGAGAAGATGATTTCCAACTTTATTGAAGGTTTATAAGCGAAGCACAATAAGACCGGGTATGCGCCCATCCGGATTGTTAGTTTAGTTGATGTCAATCAACTTTGAGTATCTCAAGGGCAAACTCTTTCAATTCGGCTAGCAACTTTTTTCCACCCAGACTGTTGAACGGTGTATACTCAAGCGTCACTTCGGGGATAGCTCGTCTAAATTCCTTTAGACGCATTACAACCATTATAATTTCAGTTGTGCTTACAAGTGTAGACTTGCAAGCACTCAGAAGTTAGAGATAGGCAACCTTCTACTCTGTTTTATCTATCCAGCGTATTTCTTTTTTAGAAAGCTTTCTCTTTAAAGTTGCCTGTACTTCATTGCTGGAATGATCCCTGTGATACCAAAGATCTTCTGGTTCTATGTGATTGAAACCATCAACGTGATAGTCGATTGTCTTTCCACAAACCGGACAAACTTTTAAATTTTCTTTGTTGTAATCGTAGCCCACAAATGATCACCTCCTTTCGAATTCTAGCAGGTTTTGAGCTTGCCTGCACTTCTTTATGTCCAGCCGGGTTCCCTGTTGTGTCAAGGATCACGCCTTTGGCGTGACTTGCAAGCTCCTGAAGGAGCGAAGTCCTTGACACAACAGGGTGGCTGATATCATCCAAAAAAGGCAAGCGACAGTGGCAATATTCTATGGGTCAATACCCGAACATCACCCGAAAATGGTGCTTGATTTTTAAAATTCCGGCTGTTAGTCTTGGTAAGTATAGAAAACGAACAATACCCGAATATGAAAGAGAGAATTGATCGCCAAGACGACGAAAATTTTTACCAGCCAAAGATCCACTCAGACCGGATCAGAGAGCTTTATCAATTAAGCCAGGAGACCCATTTGCCGATGACGGTGATTGTCGATTATGCGCTCAGAGGCTACTACAACGCGTTTATTGAAGAAAAAGAAAAACGGCAACAGGCTCAAGCCGATGCAGAGATGAACATGGAATCGCGCTTTGAAGAACATCGGCAAGAACATGAGTTTGACGACACGGATCAATGGGAGGATGGAAGTTTATATGGATTTTAATCATGGTAGAACGAGGCGTACTCATTGAAACATCAGACCCCAAACCGGAGATCAGGAAAAATGCCGAGATCGCAAAGGATTGGGAATATTCCGAGGAGGCAAAATATCTCTATGATAAGGCGATCCTATTTAAAGACCGCTTCCTTGATCCAATTCTTCACACTGACCGTGGCCGGCTGCCCGATCCGGTAGTTTCCTTTGACAACTTGCGAAACATGCGAACCCTGGCCGCATATACCCTTCACAGGAACCCCCAAGGGCTTCTGGATGAGATAACTTTCAATACCGAGCACTACGAGGATAATGAAGATCAAAAGGTGTGGAGATTTGGTAAATGGGCGCAGCTCGAAACGCTTCTTCATGAGCAGGTGCATTTGTGGCAACAGAATTTCGGGGAAGATCCGGTAAAACCCGGCAAGGTCTACCACAACAAGGAATTTACTGAAAAGTGCGAGAACCTGGGGCTTCACCCTATGCCCGTCAAGGGTTGCCATGTGGCGGTGGCCGATGGGGTGTTCGCCCAACTAATGGGAGAGCTTGGGATAGAAAGACCCGATGATATTCCGAGGATGGAAGGATTAAAGATCGACTGGTTCAAATTCCTCAAAGATTTGGAAGGCAAAGAAAGAAAGGGCACATCTACTTTAAAAAAGTGGTGCTGCCCCGAGTGTGGGATGAATGTGAGGATGGGAATCAGCGGTAATCCAGAGCTTATTCATCATCCGTGTACTGAGAAGTTAGGCGAGAAAGTTTTTCTTGTCCGGGACGACGGCTTGAAACACACGATTTACGAGGCAGAAGGAGAGCAAAGTGGAAAGGGAAACTGAAATGGGTAGGATATTCGCAGTAAGGCAGTTTAGAAATCAAGCCCTGAATGATTTGTGGGAAAAGCGCGATTTGCTCCCTAACGACCAGGAATTGGAGAGCAAACGCGCTATCCTGAAAGAATTTGTCAAGCTGGAAACAGACAGTTTGGGGAGTGCTCTTTTCGAGGC
>JBGSYX010000366.1:0-12548 GCA_041750735.1 Cyclobacteriaceae bacterium | reverse complement strand
GTTGGCAGTGGGGCGCGTAGGCCGAGAATTTCAGGGAATTCCAGGTATTTTGGAAGCAGAGGTGTATAAGTCATCCAGGTATGTGTGTAGGCTTTATTCAGAAGGAAATCCGCCCAGGTTGTCATGAATCCAACACTGATGGCGCATTTGATGCGCGTATCGAGTCCACCAAGATATACCGAGCGAAGTCCTCCGCCCGATAACCCCGCACAACCTAACCTCTCCGGATCTACATCCTTTCTGTCGGCCAGAATGTTGAGCGCCACCTTGTCTTCACTAAAGAAAACTCCGGGCCAAGTAGTTCCGGCACAAAATAATGATTTGGATAAAATATGTTCGTGCTCGCCGGCCCACCGGTTGTAGGCGTCAATGTTCTCCTGACGCTCCGGCTTATCATCTGCTAATCCCTTTGTAGCGCAATGACCTCCCCGGATTTCGGACATATCTTTGAACAATACCCGTCGGCTGGCAAAGGCAAAGGAATCCGGAACCAGTACCACATAACCTTGCCTAGCCAACTCATTGGCCCATGCCCGACCACCATAATAGTGCTCCTGATGAGGCACCATCATCGGGTGCTGAACATCTGAGGTTTTTGTGATTTTTCGCGTGCCGAAATACTTATTGCCTCCATGATCGTGCAAACCCAAAACAGCAGGTAGTGGTCCGGTAGCGCCTTTAGGTTTTAATAAAATGGCCTCGGTTTTATTGCCGTACGGCAATTGCCAGCTGAGTTCCTCTATATCCAGTCCATCGTAACTATACTTCTTTTCAGTTTTATAGGATGGCGTTTTAGCAATTTCCGGTGGCGCAACAAGTTCGAGCGCTTTAGCTAGCGCTTCCTTTTTCCATTTATCGATGGATTTCCATTGCTTATTTCGAAATGATAGTGATGGTGGTTGACCACAAAGCCCAGCCGCCCATGGACCATAAGCCCCGATGATGCTTTTCTCAGCAAGAGGCACCGATGAAGTTACCTCTTCTGAATCTGGTATAAATCCAGCGAGGTAATTGGGCATGAAGGAAATGGAACTAATGAGAGCGGATGTCTTAAGGAATTGTCGTCTGGGCTGGGAGGTGTTTTTCATGATGGTGGGATTTGTTTCCTGCTTTTCACCAAACAAAGTAGAAAAAATGCCTCAATTGACCAGTGATTGAGGCGGTAAACACAGATACATACTCATGCCGCTATTCGACATTTGAAATGTCGAATCTTTCATCGCAGGATATAAGTTCAGGAATGCGATTATTTAGTTTCATCGGTGTGGTATTTTTCGGATTTCAAATCCTATGATCCTTTGTCCGACATTTTAAATGTCGAACAGCAGGGGTACAAAATGTCTCGCTACAGGTATGCTCCCCATGTTTCTTAGGTGCTATTGTGTGTAGTTTTTATTCAATTTTTCTAAATCCTTTATATTTTTCATTTTTTGTTTTAGCCTCTGCATATTCTCCAACAATAATTCCTTTTACATTCAAAGTGTCAAGCCATTTATAATCTTCATTCCATTCTACAAAGAAGGATTTTATTGATGAGCTTGTTCTTCCATCATCTTTCGTGATTTCAAATTCATCAATATTATCAACTTCCATAGGTAAATTACCATTATAAATTCTTTGGTCGTCCCTTGAATATGGCCATTTAATAATTTCAAATGTTTTTGGATTTGCAAATATCACAATATCTTCATCGAGAAAAACATGATACTCATCCATAGCATATCCATTATCTGAAATTACTTTAAAAGTTTTCGGGTCTGCGTTTTCAATTTCAATTCCCCTTCGATAAACAGTGTTTTTATCTTTTGCATATTCTTTATTTTCAAGAATTTCAAAAGTAGAATAGTCAGAATTTATTTCACGTATATGTTTTCCTGCTTCACTATTTAAAACCCAAGTCCATTTACCATCTGTTTTTTCATAACCTTCTCCACAAGAAGTTAAGATATATGTAAGAAAAGTTAAAGTCAGTATTTTTAGTTTAGTCATATGTTTAGTGTTCCAAAATTGCACACAATGATTAGCTATACGAAACTTTAATTTTCAATTACTATTAAGTGGTTGAGAACCAATCACATTTGCCTATAAAATTATCTCCTTAATCCTGATATTCCTCAAATAAATTGGTGCTCCGGCGTGTTTTCCCTGGAAGCCTATGACGCCTTTGGTTGGCAGGGTAGCAGGGGCTTTGGAGAGCCAGGATGGTGCCTCTGTGCCATCGGGATTTATTTTGGCATCGGTGAATTTGGAGAGATCAATGGTGTTTACCTGTTCGCCGTTGAGAAGCGCATAAATCATGCTGTCGAGGCAGGTGATGGTGTAGCGGTTCCATTCGCCGGGTTTTTTCACGGCAGATTTCGTCGCCGCTTGTCGTCCGAATAGCGCGCCACATTGCCAGCTTTTTGGGCTGGTGGCCCATTTCTCATGGAAATCATCGGCAATCTGTATCTCCACAGAGTTTGGGATCCAGTCCTCTGTATTGGAACAATAAACAACCACACCGCTGTTGGTGCCCTCAGCATTTTTGAATTCCAGATCAAGGACGAAATTGTCATATTCCTTTTTTGTCCACAGAAACTGGTCCTCGGTGGCGGTAAATTCGCCATTCTCAAACGACCACACGGAATCGGGAAAGTTGGCATTCGATAAATCGGGCACGAAGAGGTTTTCCCAACCGGTCGCATCAGGATGTGCGGTGAGCGGGTATTCCGGTTTGGTATTGCAAGAGAAGATAGTAGCTGTTATCAGCAGAAGTATCAGACCAAAGTGATTTGTCTTTTTCATGGGATTGGAAGGTTTACTGTATCAAGTTAATTTCAATCCATCATTATTCAAACTGAAAACCAATATTTGCCATGAAATCTACTCTAGATGAATTTTGACGTTTGGGCAATTTATTTAAAAACAAAAAAAGCGGGGAGTGCCCGCTTTTCCTTAAGTCGCTATTGAAAGCTATCATTCACTCCATGGTGGTTTAATGCCATTCATCCGCCCATAGGCGATCAATTGCCCGAGGTGCTCATTGCAATGACCTTGGGCTATAAGCATTGCGGAGGTGGTCGTGTATTCACCGGGGAATGGAAAACTGACCTTATTGGTCAGGGTATTATCTGGCAACCCCTTGATGGTAGCAATGATGAGTTCGGTGGATTGCTTCAATGCCGGAAGTAACTTTTCTTTACTGTTCAGATCCTGCTCCAACGTCTCCATATTCACACCGTCGGGAAGTTTTGCGCCCAGTGTTGAAGCAAAGAAATAGTTCGCTGATACAACGTGAAACACCACGCCCGATACCGAACGAACACCTTCTTCCGGACTCCAGTTGTACTTGTCTGCCGGAATTGCTTCAGCCAATTGGCTGACCCGGTTGCTGGCAAAAGCGATCATGTTCGTGACTTCCGTCTGGAAATTTTGCGCATTGATGGCGGTGCTGATCATGACAGCGCCAATGATTAATAGTTTTTTCATGTGTAATTGTGTTAAGTTGTTAAATGGTTCATTTCAAGAAACTAATTTGGGAAGGAATAGTTTAATGCCAGTTCGCTATAATCCAAATAACTTTCATAATGATTACGAACTGATTTGAATCATCATATAATGAAAAAAAGCCACGGAGGCATCACGTGGCTTTTCCGGTAAAGGATTATTCCACCACAATACTTTCTCTTTTCGGATAGCGGACCTCATATGCCAATTTCAGATCCATTTGCTGCTGGGGTTCCAGCACTATTTCCCAACGTATTTTTCCTGTGGCTTCATCAAGTATTCCATCGGTGAGTTCGGCAGGGGACACTGTGATTTCGCTATTAGAGGAAATTGGAATCTGGTCAAAGATGGTTAATTGAATAGGTAACGCTTTTTTATTCCGTGCCATTATCGAGAATCCACGCGATTCTAACCGATTGCTACCCAGGGTGACCTTTTTTGAGAAGTCTTGAATTTTTTCACGACTAATCATTATGTTTTTATCCCTGCCGAGTGAAATGTCCAATGTGTCTGTGAGATTTTGAGCATTAAGTATCGACCTGCCAACATATGAATCCTCGAAATACAGGTTTGCCTCACCCTCCAGGAGATTGTAATTGTCCCAGTTGGGGATTCTTGCAATAAGAAAAGCGTCTTTTTCAAGTTTTGGAACAGCATAGTATCGGTACAGCGCCGGAAGTTCATGGTTTTTAAGATTTATGGTCTGCACTTCACCGTTTGATTTCAGGCTATACGGCATGTCCACTTCAAAGTCTACGGTCGTATTGTTTTGGATTGTCGTCACAACTGGCGATTTAGCTGGCGCAGGCCTGTCTTCATATTTTTGCTTCACTCTGGATCTGCCTCCATATCCTGTTACAACTATTTCATTCAATTGGGTTACATCAGTAGTCATTTGAAGGTTTATGGATGAAGAAGCAATCGCCACCTCCTCCATCACGTAGCCAACTGATGAAATAGCCAGGGAGGAAGCTCCATGAGGCACAGTGATGGAGTAATTTCCATTCAAATCGGTGACAGTTCCTATGGATGTTCCTTTAATAATCACGTTTACTCCAGGCAGCGGATCGTTGTTTTCATCAACAATCCTTCCACTGACAGTGCCGATTCCGCCAACCGGCATCATCCCTGAATTGTATTGAAATCTTGGTTGGTATTGATAAAAATCCAGGTACCAGGTCGATAGCTCCGGTGCCGTACCGCTCTGATTTGGATTGGCATTGGAGAAACGAAGTTTCACATTCTCCCAGTCCTCACCGGTATTCTGATGCACTTCAGCCTTATAGGTCAGTTGCAATGGATTTTCAATGCTTTTTACGCGCAGATCGTATTTGGGAAACCATCCTGCCTGCGCTACCAGATACGAAATCTTGAAGACTGTCGTGCCTTTCGTATCGGCCTCAACACGTACGAATATCTCGCCTGTAGGCATACCTTCTGTTGTGTTTAGCTCTTCAAGCTGCTTCGCAATCAACTCAACCGATTTATTTAGTCTTTTCAAATCAGCGGTTAGCTTTAATGATTCATTTTTTATGGACATGAGTTCCTGATCATAAAAATCCACGGCAAGTTTCAACTGCGTGATAGATGGACTTGTGGTTTCATTACCAAGTTTTTTGTTTTCATTGAGAAGGCTTTGTTTC
The DNA here is from genome assembly GCA_041750735.1 of Cyclobacteriaceae bacterium. Classification (GTDB taxonomy): domain Bacteria; phylum Bacteroidota; class Bacteroidia; order Cytophagales; family Cyclobacteriaceae; genus JAAUQL01. The sequence continues at coordinate 7,419 of JBGSYX010000366.1, read as the reverse complement.
TCAGACAATACATCCATCCTGTTTTTCTTTTGGGCAATGGTTGAATTTATAGATTCAAGAACTGCAATTAGGCTATCTTCTTTGGCTGGTTTCTGAACATCTTCCAGATAGTTGAATGATTGGTTAACGGATAACAGGGTTATCGGTCCGGTGGCCTGAACCTGTATGCTCTTCGGATCGAGGTAGGGTGAGAGACCTTTCAGGACGACAACGGAACGGCCTTTTTCGATAAGGGAAGAGCCGGTTCTGGTGATCAGCGCACCCTGCAGATAAACAGTGACATAATCGACCTTGCTTTTAAGTTCGACGGTTTTTTCAGTCTGGGCAAAAGCCTGGTTTGCCAACAGAACAATAAGGAGTAATGCATTTTTCATGATGTTTTTCCATATTGATGCATTGTACTCTTAGATTCCATAAAAGAAACCTTACTTTTTTCGGAAAAATTATTATCCTAAAAATCAGGAAGTAACTTAATGACTAAAATGTCTTCGGATTCAGTTGGAACCCAACTCCGCCATAAGCCAAAGTGTATACGCAACCATAGGCGTCCAATATTCCGATATTTGCCAGTTACCGCTGCCAATTTCAGGATTGTCATTGGCATCACCACCTAAACCATTCATCACAGCTCCATAGATAACTGGCGTTTGCGGATAAAAAGTACTGCCAGGAAAATGCTTCGGATGATTATAACCTATGCCAATCAGTGTTGAGCTGTTGTAAGGATTTGTGCCTAAAATCCAGTCGAGTTGACGCTGCGAGTACGCCTGGAGTTCGGGGTCTGTTAAAACTTCGGCAGCTTTTTTAAGGCCTATGCCGGTTGCTGCAAGGTTAGCATTAATGCCCACCCACCATTCAGGATTTGGCACCATGGTATATCGATACCAATAATCTGATACTTTGCGACTGCCTCCGGGATCTTCTTCTGAGAAAAGACCAAAAGGTGCAATGCCGAAATTGTTCTTATTCGCGATGACTTTAATATAATTATTGGCATAGCGCGATATACTTTCCTTCCATATACGAGCATCCGGATGTTCCGGAAATACGGTGGCTAAATCTGAAAATGCGAAGAATTCCATGCAGCCATTCCAGATATTTTTGTAGGGCTCCTTTTTGTCTAAGGAATTATAATAGAAGCCATTGACAGGAGAAGCGTCATCGGTATCCAGGTATTTCAATAAATCCTTTGCCCTGGTAATTGCGAATTCTTTATAAACTGATTCTCCTGTTGTTTTATAAAGCTCCAAGGAAGCCTGAATTGCCGCTCCGAGGATTCCCGGGTTACTTTCATACTTTTCTTTATTACACCAATTAAAACACTTTGTGGCTGCTTCGAGGCATTTGGCGGAGTACACTTTTTCTGAAGAATCAGTTATCCTGGCCATTATTGCTTCAGCCGTAATGAAATTGAATTGCCCCATAATGTCCAATGGATCCGTTTTGATGACACGGTCATCCTTGGTTCCGGCAATGAGCATATCGGATGTGGATCGACCGGCATTGGGCTTGGTGAAATGAACATCGCCGCCTTCTTCACCGGTAATATTATCAGTCCAGCGATTGCTGTCTGAGTGTTTCAGCACATCACCACCAATGTAGCTCATGATATATCCCTGGGGATCCTGCATATTGAGAAAATATCTATTTCCCCATAACAGCTCATCCATTATTGCCGATTTATCCAATGTCGTTGACAGTTCGTATACCTTCGCCATGCCGATCATGCCATAAATAGTTGCTCCAACCCATTTGCGAAGGTCGCTGGCATCGTGCCATCCGCCCGATACATCCTGATGCTTGCCATTGTCCATCCTAACACCGTCATCGAGGTGGCAGGGAGTTAGATAGCCAGTGGTACTATTACCACAACGCTGTTTTGAAAAATAACTGACGATGAGTTGCATGGCCGGATCATATACAGTTTTCGAAATCCTGAAGGGATAGGAGCGGAGTGTGTCTGATAAAATATAGTATTGCCCATCCTTTGAAACAGAACTGAAATCACCCGTCGAATAATCACCAAAGTCAGTCGGTGCTGGTTTGAATGATCCTGAGAAAACCACTTTGTTCGATGCGATTTCTATGACCTGAAATGAACGTGAAATTACACCCGAGGCAGAAACGATTTTGGATGCATTTGGCAAATAACCAGCCTGGTTGATCAGTAGATCTACACTATAGTCGCGGGAGAGACGCTGAGCCTGCGAAAAATTGATGAATATTCCATAATTAAAAATTATAGCGATTATCAATGTTACTATACTTTTTCCTTTACCATTTACTTGGAACAAACCATTGAAGATATTCTGCATGACTAGTTAATTTAGGTGAATGTTGATTTATTACACTTTTACTCAACTACAATTTCATCTAGCAGCATATTTGCCGGTTGTCCTGCGCCGGGATGCCAGTCGGGTGTATTGCCGATAGAATGAGCAAGGACCTTCACAAACCGGGCCTGTTGTGGAGAGAATTCAGCAATCACATCGCGTTGAAAACCACCGTATTGGTCAATGGGTAATTGTAGTGCTTTTTCTCCAACCCGGTTAAAGGTCTTCCCGTCGGTTGAAATGAAATACTCCACTTCAGTGGGAGCGATGGTGCGCCAGTAGGCAAAGTGGTAGTAGGACGATTCTATTCTACGTACCGGTTGCTCAAACCCGAGATCGATGATTACTTCCAGGTCCTTGCCGGATGTACCGAACCAGTTGTAGTCATATTCATGTCCTCCGCGCTTCCCGTCAGTAAGCATGGTTGCAGTTTCAGGTTTAAGCACAATGGAATCAGGACTTACAAAAATCACTTTTTTCCCATAAGCAAGATGCTCCTTCATGCCGAGCGATAAAATTCTGTATGTGGAAGCCCGGTATTCCTCAGGCGAGGTACACCATTCTTTTACCCGTGTCACACCCTGTCGGATGCAAAGGTCGGTAAAAGGCCCTATCATCGAGCGGAATTCCGGTCGGGCCTCCCATTGCCCATTCACTTTGTGAAACACGCCACGGTCGCCTGTATATTGTTTTTTCGCCTGTTCCATCATGGCAAAACTGACTGGAAGCCTGGCTATTCGAACACGCTCCAGAAGCTCAGCAGAATCGGCTACACTTTTCTCTGCATCATTGAATATCATGTTGTAGGTATCCATCAACCCGGGTGACAGGAAACTTTTTTCTTCTTCATTGGGATTACCAAAAATCCTGAGTGGCATAGCAGAAGTCTCCTGGGATTCACGCATTGTATTGATGTATCTCCTGATATGTGGCCCGGCGTTTCCATAATACCCGTTCAGGAAATCATTCATTAGCATATCAGCATCGAGGTTGGGATCCCAAAGCAATTTGGCGAGCATATATCCCCGCAATTCGGCAAATTCGCCTCCAACCTCCCGGTTGCCCTGTTCAAACATGGCGTTCACGCCGTTTTTTACAAAAAATTGGATATTAGGCTGAAGTACATGGAGGTTTGGAAACGGGCTGATCAGGTTGGTGAACTGGATCACATAATCCCATACAATGATATCCTTGGCAATTTTTCCCCAATCTTCCACGTCCTTTACAAAATCAGCGCTCGCCGGATCTCCCGTGATCGGCAGGTGGCGGTATGCCTCTATACTGCAAAGCATGATGTTTACATTAGGCCGTGGCTTCAGAGTTTTCGGCGCTTTTCGGCCATATTCGTAGGCAAGTGTGGAAATTATTTTATCAGGAAATTCATCGGCCACCTGGTTCACAAACTGGATTATACTGCCCGAGGGACTTCCTTCCCGACCATCGATAGTGGTGCAATTATCACATGTGCAATATCGCTTATTGTCGTTCTGGCTCACTGACCAATAAAGTGCTTCTGGATTTTGAGCGATCTTTTTTCGCAGGTTTTGAATGGTGATTTTTAACACATCTGGATTCGTAAGGCAAAGCTGCGTCGGTAGCCGCTTGCCATCGACCATGGCGAAGTATTCTGGGTGTTTTTCAAAAAACACCTCAGGTGGCACCAGCGCATTAAAGGTGTGTACCCACATGCCCCAGTCTTTTCGTTCTCCATTTTCGTCATGACTCAGTTTGTGCCAGTCAACGTACTCTGCATCCCAGGTACTTTTGTAATGGATGGAGCGGAAACGGATCGACGGAATTTGTTTATCATCAATTTTGTCCAAAGTGATTTGTTTTTGCTTTGGAATCACCCTGGCGGACGGTGTGTACATCCGGCAGTTGAGGTATTTTTCCAGCAAGGCATAAACGCCATAGATAGTGCCTTTTCCACTGCCTCCGGCGATGATGAGGCGGGCGCTATCGGTTTTTATCAAAAAGCCATCCTGCTGCAATTCGTTGTAGTTGACGTTCAATCCCAACTCGTCGATGCGGTCGTTTTGGCCCAGGACAATTTCATATGGACTCCTGGCTTTTTCAGCGCGTATAATCGGTAGTACTGTTCCAGAAATTTGAATCAGGTAATCCTGTAGAATGTCGGCGGCTTTTGACTCGGATTCAGTTGGTGTGGATGGTACGATTATACGGTACCTGCTAGTTCCATCCTCGTTTGTGAGAATCATCCTTTGATCGGTAACGAGAGGCCCTTGTTTTTTCTTTTTTTGGGCGGCTGATGGAAATGAAACGATTGATAATACTGAAATCAACAGTAACAGGGCAATTGTGAATTTGAAAGGATGGTTGACGCAAAAGAGAATATTCATTCTTATTGGGCTTAGGTTATTTATTTCTCTTAGTCTTACCAGATAATTCTGAATAAGCTTGAGTTGGAATTTACATTGAAAAGGGCAGAATATCCATGTTTCAACCAGGTCTTTTTACATATAATTCCCTGGAATTTTAATAGAATCTAAGGCGCCCATTTTGACGGATTGAACTGATAGTCAAACGAGGATGTGATGCATGTTAAACATCCCAAAATAAATGTTTGTCACAAGTGAATTATGGAATCTTAAACCTTAGAAATGCCTTACTCCTTTTGATAAGTTATCAAATCATCAACTTGTAGAAATACCTTATCGTGGGGATTCAATACTTTAAGTTTAAGTACATGTTGGCCAGCCGGTATCTCATACTTGAAATACAGTTCATGCGCTCTTTCTATAAAATAGAGCGGTAAATCCATTGTTTTGGACAGCGAACCGTCCAGATAAAACTCCACCGTCAGCTTATAACCGTTCAGCGTCTCATCATCGTTGATTAACGCATATGTTTCAGATGACAGATTGCCGACGTGGCCTTTCAGTACCACACCGATTCCATCGAATTCTATTTCAAATTCCTGTACATCTCCTGCGGTAATTCGTTTTGATATTTCTACAGATTCTTTAAGTTGATACCCTGGCCAGTTTTGTTCCAATGGAGCCACAGCAGGGGTCTCCTTCTTTATTTTCACTTCATACTCTTCAACGAGACCGCCATTTTTGGTAATCATTTCCAGAGCCTGTCGGTAGCTGATATCATATACTTTGTTGAGAGATGTAGAAGTGTACTTAAAATCCAAGTCCTCGATTTGTTTGAGGCCTTTTCCCCAGTATTCAGGGATTGCATTGTAGCCAAGGATGGTTCCTATGATAGCTCCGGAAGAAGCCGGATTACAATCTGAATCCTGACCAGCCCGGGTAGAAATTTCCATTGTTTTCCCAAGATCGCCTTCACCGTAGAGCAAACCGAGTACCACATAAGCTGCATTGATTTTAGCGTCGATATTAAAATCCGCATGCGCGCCATCAGGACAGCCAATATCCACACCCCATTTTTCCTCAATCAGTTCCCAGTTCTTTTTCCAATCAGTGGGGTTTTCCTGGTGCCATTTTACCACGTCGGCGATACACTGGTAGAAGGTACTTTCCATCGGGATATGGGACAGGGCGTTATTTACAATTGCTGGAATATCGGACGACACAAAGGCATAACTATACATGGCGGCCATTAATACACCACCATAATATCCATCGCCGGAGTTCATAATATGTCCGATTTTGTCGCAAACAGCAACAGCGCTATTAGGCATACCCGGATTCATAATACCGGCAAAGTCGGCCTCGATCTGAAAATCAATATCGTCGGCATGTGGGTTATTTAGCCAATGGCCTGATTCGGGAGGCGTCATACCATGAAGAATATTATCGCGTCCTTGCTGATTAGCATGCCAAAGCCAGTATTTGGCATTGGCATAGGCCTGCGAATGTGAAGTAGCAGGTGCATCAACGCCCTCCTTATCCATAACTTCTACAAATGTCAGATCCATATAGATGTCATCGTAAAGACCGGGAATTCTGGTCATCCAGTGATACATGGAAGTGTCGGACCATTCCAGGGCAATACTGTCCGGCATCATCCGCTTGTTATATCGAAATTCCGTTGGACCCCCATAGGTAACGCCGATGGTTTGTGCAGCCCAGGCACCTTTTATCTTATCGAGTAATACTTCTTTGGAGATGGTGTAAAATTCATCATTGTCTTTTTGACCCGATTCACAGGATACCAAAATAAAGGCTATAGCTGACAGGAATATTGTACTCAGAAATGGTAGGATATTTTTCTTTTTCATAATTATAAAGTTGGGTATTATAAAAGTAAATTTAATACAGGAACCCATGAATCCGTCCTCCCGAACAATATTTTTATATTGGCAGGATAATTCGGAACTTGAACGCAGTGATAAAACCGGTATGGCTTTTTACCGACTACCGGCGTTAAATGGATTCTGTATAATTCATAATTTTTAGAAAATGGATTACCAAAAGGAAAAACTCGACGATCTGCTACGCCAGTTGAAAAACCTCGAAGAAAAGCAGTCTTATTTTAGTCAGGAGATCAATATGCTTCGGTTTGAAATACAACTTCTAAAATCGAAACCTTCCCAAAGTGCAGCTACAAATCCAACGCCACAGCCATCGTTACCGGTTGCCGATGATAAAGCGAAAGTTCATCCAGTAGTAGAACTTGCGCAAAAACCATCGGCGCCGATACCACCCATCGATCCGGATTGGTATAAAAAAAGTAAACCATCACGGTTAAAAACCGATATGGAAAAATTCATTGGCGAAAATCTAATCAACAAGATCGGCATCGCCATTACCGTAATCGGTGTGGGGATTGGTGCTAAATATTCCATAGAGCATGATCTTATAAATCCGCTGACTCGCATCATTCTTGGGTATCTTTTTGGAATTGGGCTGCTACTCGTCGGATTGAGGCTGAAGAAAAACTATGAAAATTACAGCGCTGTGCTTGTGAGTGGCGCTATGACTATTATGTACTTCATCACATTTGCTGCGTACAGTTTTTATGGACTCATTCCCATAATGGTGGCGTTTTTCCTCATGGTGCTTTTTACGGTATTCACCGTGGCAGCCGCGTGGAATTATAACAACCAGGTCATCGCAATTATCGGTCTGGTGGGTGCTTACGCGGTTCCGTTTTT
>JBGSYX010000365.1:0-17379 GCA_041750735.1 Cyclobacteriaceae bacterium | reverse complement strand
CTGGCATTTCATCGTATTGCCCAAACTCGTTGGGGAGACCGGCATTCGGATGAACGCTGACATATATTGGCGCTATACGCGACAACTCGCTGATATAATTCCGCATCATATCGGCGCCAAGAGCACAATTCAACCCAATACTCAATATATCCATGTGCGAAATGGAGTACCAAAAAGCCTCTGTGACCTGGCCGGATAATGTGCGGCCTGATGCATCGGTGATGGTACCAGAAACCATAACTGGTATGGATTTTTGACGGTTTTCAAACAGGCTGGAAATGGCGAACAATGCCGCTTTGGCGTTGAGAGTGTCAAAGATCGTTTCCACAATGAGGATATCCACACCGCCTTCAAGCAGCGCGTCGGCCTGTTCGTAGTACACTTCCACCAACTCATCAAAAGTGATGGCCCGATATGCGGGATCGTTTACATCGGGTGACAAGGAGGCTGTCTTATTAGTTGGCCCTATGGAGCCGGCGACAAACCTTGGCTTTTCTGGATTTTTCGCGGTATGAGCAGCCACAGCCTTATGCGCAAGGTGGGCGGAGGCGAGGTTCATATCGCGAACAGCATATTCAATCTTGTACTCCAACTGGCCAAGCCGGGTACTGCTGAATGTATTGGTAAAAAGGATATCCGCACCTGCATCCAGGTATTGGTCATAGATTTCCCGAATGACATCAGGCCTGGTTAATGATAGAATATCATTATTACCTTTTAGCGGAAAACCATGATCCTTAAACTGCGTGCCGCGGAAGTCCTCTTCAGTCAACGTGTATTTTTGAATCATGGTGCCCATTGCGCCATCCATGATCAGGATTCGCTCCTGCAATATTTCTTTTATATTCTTCAATTTCTAAAATGAGTTATATTGAAAGGGTTAATAAATAGCAATCACTCATAGCAACTTTGGATTGCGAATATAGGACAATGTATTGTTCTGATGCGACTGGTTTTCCAGTGATTTTGGTTTTCGATTATATCAGCTTCACTTCTTCAATTTCTTCGAGAGTCACTTTGAAAAACTCTTTATGGATATCAAATGCATCCTTAGGATCAGCTTTTATCATTTCATAAGTTCCGTCTTCTCTGAGATAATATGAATTCACGTTGTCACGCAGGTTGTACCTGAGTATATTCATGAGTTGCTTCTTGATAAGCGGATCCGCAACCATAAAGAGCGATTCAATTCTTCTGTCAAAACTCCGAACCATCACATCGGCACTTCCTCCGTAGATTTTCGGGTCTCCTTCATTGTGAAAATAGAAAATCCTTGAATGCTCCAGGTATTCCCCTACGATAGAAATAACCTGGATTGTTTCACTCAGTCCGGCTCGCCCCGGCCTCAGACAACACGCACCACGTACAATAAGTTTTATCGGCACACCAGCTTGCGACGCTTTATAAAGAGCCTTGATGGTTTCTTTATCCTGTAATGAGTTTATCTTAATAATTATTCCGCTTGACAATCCTTTTTTGGCATTGACCGCTTCATTCTTTATTAGTTCAATAAGCTGCTGTCGCATGTCGCGCGGCGCAGTAAGGAGATACTTGTATATACGCGGCATGGAATGCCCTGTAATAGCGTTGAAAAACTCCGATACGTCATGGGCATATATCTCGTTGGACGTGAGGATGCTGAGATCAGTGTAGAGTCTGGCCGTTTTTTCATTGTAATTTCCGCTCGACATATGGACATATCCGGTAACCCTGTCTTCCTCTTTCCTCACGATAAGCATGAGCTTGGTGTGCGTTTTCAGGTCTTTAATGCCATATATCACGAAACACCCAGCTTCTTCAAGCGTCTTGGCTTCTTTTAGATTATTTTCCTCGTCAAACCGTGCCTTAACTTCGAACAATACAGAAACGTGCTTACCATTTTCTGCCGCCTTAAGCAGTGCCGCTGTAACCCGCGATTCTCTTGCAAGCCGGTAAATGGTAAGTTTAATTGATAAAACCTTTGGATCCTCAGCTGCCCTTTCAAGTAACTCCAACAACGGTTCGATGCTGTTGTATGGATGATGGAGTAATATATCGTGCTGCTTTAATGTTTCGAAGATCGAGTCTTCCGATCCTACTTTCAGCATGGTAATGGGCTTTACGGGAGGATGGAGTTTCGGCACTTTTTCAGCGAACTCGCTGTGCCCGATGATTTGCCAGAATACAGTGTAATCAAAAATGTTACCCTTGGATATATGGAAAATATTATAATCATCAATATCCCATCGGGTTGCGAGCAATTTGATCATCCATGGATCTGGGTTTTCTTCCACTTCCAGTCGAACGACTCTGCCTGTTTTTCTCGTCCTGAGTTTCCGTCGAAGTTCTTCCAGAAAATTCGTATCGATATCGTCGCTTTCATCGAGGGTGAAATCCCCGTTGCGTGTAATCCTGAACAGGTTCACTGACTGGATTTCAATATTTCTGAACAACTTCTGTATATGCGTTCGAATGATATCTTCAATCGGCACGAATACCAATCCGTCCTCCCTGTCTATCTCAAAAAGTCGAGGCAGGTTGGGAGGTATCTGAATAAAGGACAGCCTTTTTTTATCGGTTGTATCGGTATGGTCTACAGTGACGACACCGAAGATGAGCAGCTTATTGCCGAGAGTCGGAAATGTGTGATAACTGTCGAAAACCATGGGTGTAAGCATGGGGAATATGGTTTTCTTGAAATATTCCTTGACAGTTCCCTGTTCAGGCTCAGTAAGTTGATTCACTACCAGCAGTTGCAATCCCTGCTTTGCAAATCCAGGCTGAATTTCGTGTAAATAGAGTTGTTCCTGATCGTGAAAAAACTGCTTTACTTCGTTTAGCAGCTTCTTTTTAAAGGTCATTTCACGTAGGCCGGAATAGTCTATCCGCTCTTTCCTGTAGTCGATGTAGTTATATAAACTTCCAACCCTGATCATAAAAAATTCATCGAGATTGGATGAAGTAATAGCCATGAATTTGAGACGCTCGAAAAAGTTTCTGTGTGTTTTTTTGGCCTGATCAAGAACGCGGTAATTGAATTGCATCCAACTCAGATCACGGCTGATCAGATTGCTCCGTTCGATTTGCGATAATGTGCGGTCTATTACAGTCATGGATTTATTTTAATACTCAATGACCCGGATTCCTTGGGAACCCGGGATAATAACAAAATGGGCTAAATATCTATTTTGGCATACTTGGCATTCGCTTCAATGAATTCACGTCTTGGAGCTACTTCATCGCCCATGAGCATAGAAAAAAGATGGTCTGCTTCGGCTGCTGACTCTATGGTAACTCTTTTTAAACTTCGAGTCTCCGGATCCATGGTGGTACTCCAGAGTTGCTCAGGGTTCATTTCTCCCAGACCTTTGTAGCGCTGAACACCGACTGCATCTTCTTTGCCATCCTGGGCGAGTTCCAGGGTGATGCGCTCCCTTTCGGCTTCATCCCAGCAATATCGTTCTGTCTTTCCGCGCTTCAGCAGGTATAATGGTGGCAATGCGATATATAAATAACCTCGCTCGATGAGTTCCTTCATATACCGGAAGAAAAAGGTGAGGATGAGGGTACGGATATGGCTGCCATCGACGTCGGCATCGGTCATTATGATGATCTTGTGATAACGGAGTTTCTCCAGATTCAATGCTTTGTCATCGTCAGGAGTCCCAAACGACACACCAAGTGCCGTGATCATATTTTTTATTTCTTCATTTTCATAGATCCGATGCTCCTGGGCTTTTTCCACATTCAGGATTTTTCCCCTGAGTGGTAGAATTGCCTGAAACCCCCTGTCGCGCCCTTGCTTGGCAGAACCACCGGCCGAATCACCCTCAACGAGGTATAATTCACACACAACGGGGTCGCTATCGGAGCAGTCGGCGAGTTTGCCGGGAAGTCCGGTGCCACTAAGAATATTTTTTCGTTGCACCATCTCGCGGGCTTTTCGGGCTGCATATCGTGCCTGGGCAGCAAGGATCACCTTTTGAACGATAATCCGCGCTTCCTTTGGATTCTCCTCAAGATAGTTATTCAAGGCTTCGCCTACGGCCGTGTCTACGGCGCCCATTACATCTGAATTTCCCAGCTTGGTCTTTGTCTGGCCTTCGAACTGCGGTTCGGCCACTTTCACGGATATCACCGCGGTGAGCCCTTCCCTGAAGTCATCACCGCTGATTTCAATCTTTACTTTTTCCAGCAGTCCGGACTTATCAGCATAAGATTTTAAAGTCCTTGTAAGCGCCCTTCGAAATCCGGCGACGTGAGTACCTCCCTCTATTGTGTTGATATTATTGACATACGAAACCACATTCTCGGTGTACGACCGGTTGTAACTCATAGCCACCTGTACCGGCATGGACCCTTTATCAGTGTCAATGTAGATACAGTCAGGAATAAGTTTTTCCCTGTTGCTATCAAGATAGTTCACAAATTCGCGCAGTCCGCCTTCAGAATGAAATCTGTCGGACTTAAACTTACCTGTCAGATCATCAAAATCGCGCTCATCTTCGAGCAGAATAGTGATTCCGGCATTGAGAAACGAAAGCTCCCGAAGTCTTGAGGCAACAGTTTCATAATTGTATTCCGTTACGGTAAATATGGTATCATCAGGTTTGAAGAGCACAGTGGTGCCTCTAAGATCGGTAGTGCCAATTTCCTTTACTGAATATTGAGGTACGCCTTTTGAATATTCTTGTTGGTGTATTTTTCCATCGCGATAAACTGTGGCAATAAGCTGGGTTGAAAGTGCATTCACACAGGATACGCCCACGCCGTGCAAACCACCGGATACTTTGTAGGTGTCCTTGTCGAATTTTCCACCGGCATGCAGTACGGTCATTACCACTTCAAGTGCAGACTTTTTTTCCTTTTGATGCATATCGGTAGGAATACCCCTGCCATTGTCTGACACGCTTACTGAATTGTCCTCATGAATTTTTACTGTAATTGTATCACAATAGCCGGCAAGCGCTTCGTCGATGGAATTATCAACAACCTCCCACACCAAATGATGCAGTCCTTTGGCGCTGACATCGCCAATGTACATGGCCGGTCTTTTCCGCACTGCTTCCAATCCCTCCAGTACCTGAATATTCTCTGCTGAGTACTCTCCTGCCTGCTTTTGTTTTCTTTCGCTCATGATTTCAAATTATGCGCAAAAGTAGTGATTTTTTGACGTAACTCAGCCACTTTCCGCCAAAGAAAACCTGACTGATTTAACTCCAGAAATTCAAAGAAAAAAACGCCGAAACCACATGAAATGATTAAAACTGGCCTGTTCTGATAAGGACCAGATTACATGCATTCGTAGCTTCGATCCCCTGCTTTTGAGCTAATAATTTCAACTCCGGATTCTCAGCTCCCGGGTTGAAAATAATCCGCTTTGGATTGAGGCTGAATATGTAATTGTACCATTCTGCCTGGTTAGTCGGCCCGATATAAAGTGTTATGGTATGAGTGTCCTGAACATCGGGCTTTATGCGAAGGTCGAGGATGGGCTTTCCAAGGATTTCGCCACGCTTAATGCCGACCGGCACAAACTCAAATCCGGCATTATGAAGCATATGGCAAGCGATGTTTGCATAGCGGCTTTCATCGGGTGTGGCACCCAGGACAACTGTTTTTTTTGCTGACATAAATTAAATAGCGGGACAATGTTACATAGATGCCAAATTAGCATTGTGATCTAAATTAGAAAAATGAATTCAATTTAGCTTTAGAAATAAATTATTGGGTTACATTAAACCTCATGGCAAAATTCCTATCCAAACAAAAAACCAGATAATTGGAAGACAAGGACCTGCTTTTTAAGCTCCGTGATCCGGATAGCCTTAACTATGGCTTCAACCTGTTGGTGCGTAAATACCAGCAGAAGGTCTATTGGCATATCCGCAAAATGGTGATCGATCACGACGACGCTGATGACTTGACGCAGGAAGTATTTGTTAAAGTCTGGAAAAACATCAGTTCATTCCGTGAAGATTCGCAGCTTTTCACCTGGATTTATAGAATTGCCACTAATGAGTGCCTCAATTTCCTGAAGAAAAAAAGAAGCCGCTTCTTTCTTCCGATTCACGATATAGCGCATGAACTTTCCGGCAGACTGGACTCGGACCCCAACCTGGATGGTGATAAAATTCAGTTGAAACTCCAGAAGGCGCTGCTAACGCTTCCTGACAAACAACGATTGGTTTTTAATATGAAATACTTCGAAGAAATGAAATACGAGGAAATGTCTGAAATCACGGACACGAGCGTTGGCGCACTGAAAGCAAGTTATCATCATGCGGTAAAGAAAATTGAAGAATTCTTAAGCAATGATTAAACCACAAGCAAATACATTTGTCAAAGTAAAAAACAGTCGGATATGAAACTGGAAGACATAAATAAAAAGAACATTTACTCTGTGCCGGATAAGTATTTCGACCAACTCCCTGCGCGGGTTCAGGCAAGAATACAGGCTAAAAAGCCAGAAGGGTTTTTCTCCCTCAATTGGAGTTTCACCTACAAAGTTGCTGCTCCGGCGCTGGCAATGGCGATGTTGGTTCTTTTCTTCTGGTTCGACAACCCGGTGAGGAACCAGTCAGCCGAATCGCTCCTGGCACAGGTAGCTACTGATGATCTTATAGCCTATCTTGAAACTACCGACATTACTACTGATGAGATCATAGAAAGCATTGATTTTGAAAATATTGACCTGGATCTTTCAGAAGAAACTCCAATCATGGAAGGCATTGAAATGAACGAAGAATCCATAAACTCCATCCTCGACGAATTTGGTGTGGACGAGGATATATTGTAACGAATTAATAATACGACAATGAAAAAGTTAAGCATAATATTGATCATGACGGTTGCCTGGCTTGGCGCATTTGCTCAGCAGAACAGGGAGGCAATGAAACAAATAGACATTGCAAGAATCGCTCTTATTACCGAACGACTCAACCTCACTCCCGAGCAGGCAGAAAAATTCTGGCCACTGTACAGAGAGTACAACCAGCAGCGTCGCCTTTTGCGAGAAGAATTTCGCAATGCCCGCCAATCGGTTGACAAAGAAAATCTAACCGAAGAGCAGAGTAAGGAGCTTATGAAAAAAGCGTTGGAAATGAAACAACGCGAGCTGAATCTGGAAAATGAGTACGCGCAAAAAATGACGCAGCACATCTCCGCCCAGCAAATGCTCCAACTACGAGCTGCAGAGCACGACTTTCAGCAAATGGTACTGAAAAGGATCCAAAATCAACGGCAGATGCAAGATCAAAATCAAAAAATGATGCAAAACCGCGAAATGATGCGAGAGCGCAATAATAACTAACAGTGTGCCAGGCGATCGGCCGCCTGGCTTTTTCATAAATCAGTGCATCTTGGAATGTTGAAAACTTTGGCCTTTTACTTCACTTTATCCGGGTTGGTAATGATCCTTTCAACCCATAGTCTGTTGGCTCAGACCGACGACTATGACTCGCTGTTGCACCAATACCTCAAGGAAGATTCCATCCTGCTCAATGAACTGGAAATCCAGCTTGCCTCAGACTCTTTGGATGTATTCGACCTTATCGATAGCTTGTTGAATGCTAAGATTGTCGGCTCGCAACTTACCATCAGAACCGGCTATACCAGTGACATTAGCTATGCCGGGCGGACTTTCGGATTTAATCAATACGGGCTCAATGCCGGCGTTGCTTATTATCATTCTTCCGGGCTATACGCCGATGTTTCAGGGTTTTGGAACAGCGACATTTCACCTAGCTACAATCCCACGGTTACCACTTTAGGATATATGGGCAACCTGAGTTTGAAGTGGGCCTACAATTTCAGTTATGATCGTTTCTTTTACAATTTTGATCAGTCTACTGAGGATACCTATTATTACCCATTAACCAACAGCCTCAATGCCGCGACTTACCTGGATTTTGGTAAGTTTTCCGCCACAGCCGATTATTCATTTCTTTTCGGGGACGAATCTGCGCATAGGATCCGCCTGGGAATTATGTATACACTCACTGCTAAAAACCTTGGATTTATTGACAGGCTTTCCTTCATTCCAGGTGCCTCCGTATTCCTTGGAAACTCCAATGTGTACAATGCAACACCCATTTATCCGGAATATAACTTCCAAACGCGATGGGATGTGAGGCAGATCATGTATCGGGAATACGGAGAGGCCTTTGTAAAATATTTGTGGCGCAACGAACGGGATAAATATTTTGCCCTTGAGAAATACACGTACGAACAATTCCAGGAAGAGCTAACCGATTACGTCCTTGAGACTGACAATGTTTTCGGTATCATGAATTACAGCTTATCAGCGCCGCTCTACCTGTACATCAATAATTTCACGATAGCTCTGAGTTATTTTTACAATATACCCGTTGAATTGCCTGGAGAAGATCTCGAACTCACACCTAATAGTTATGTCGGCGTATCGGTGATGTACAACATTCCCTTCCTCAAGAAAAAGCGGTAGAATTCCGGCTTTACATGTAGCTTGATGGCTGCATTTAAATAAATTTGAAGCATCGTAACCTTCCAATGGATCACGTTTCGCTTTACGAACTCAATATTCTTATCAGGAATGCGCTGCTCGCCACACTCGAACAATCGTATTGGGTTGTAGCTGAAATCGCCGAGATGCGCGTACATCACAATGGCCACTGTTTTATGGAATTGGTAGAAAAAGAGGGCCAGCAAATTAAGGCAAAAACCAGGGCTACCATCTGGGCATCGAGCTATGTAGCAATAAGTTACCGTTTCTCCAACGTCACGGGTCAACATCTCAAACCGGGCATGAAAATCCTCTTTAACGCTTCCATACAGTATCATGAGCTTTATGGACTTTCGTTGCTTATACGCGATATCGATGCCCAATATACCATTGGTGAACGCGCCCGGAAACGACAGGAAATAATTGACCGGTTGATCGCAGATGGTGTGTTTGATATGAATCGTGAAATACCCATGCCATTGGTACCCCAGCGGATTGCAGTGATCAGCAGCGAATCGGCGGCGGGTTATGGGGATTTTATGAATCAGTTGAATCAAAATGAATATGGATACCAACTGGATGTGACGCTGTTCCCGGCGCTGATGCAGGGCGAAAAGGCCGAAATATCCATAGTTGATTCTTTATTGCGGATCAATTCAAAAATATCAGCATTTGACCTTGTCGTGGTAATCCGTGGCGGTGGCGCCACCCTGGATCTCGAATGTTTCGATGGCTATGAATTGGGCAGCCATATAGCACAGTTCCCCATTCCTGTCATTACGGGTATTGGCCATGAGCGCGATGAAACTATTGCCGATATGGTTGCCAATAAAAAACTTAAAACTCCCACTGCAGTGGCGGTATTTCTTATCGAAACCATCAGTGATTTTGAAGGGCGACTTGATGAACATTTTTCTTCCATCTCCGACATTTTGAACGACGCAATCAACGAAACCTCACAATTGCTGGATCTGTATTCGAACAGGTTATTCCGCAAAGGGCAGTACCTACTCCATACCGGTCAACTTCAATTGGAGCGATTTATCAACCTGACGAATGCAGGATGGAAAAATTCATTGAAAACCCATGAAGTCATGCTGGAAAAAACGAAGCGGACACTGTGTCATGAGTCTTTGAAAACACTGGAATTACAGGCAAAAATGATGAACCAATTAGAAAGACAACTAAATTCGGTAAATCCAGAGAATATCCTTAGACGTGGCTTCAGCATAACGACAATCAATGGAAAAAATATAAATGCTTTATCCGAGATACCTGTAGGAGCAGAAATAATGACGATCACAGAGCTACATGATCTGACAAGTAAAGTTATCAATAGCAAGAAACGAAAACAGTAGAACCTATGGCAGAAAAACCATTTCAATACAAAAAGGCGCTGGAAGAAATTGAACAAATTGTACAGAAAATCGAGTCCGGAGATGCCGATATCGATGAACTGTCGAGGCAGGTGAAGCGTGCTGCCGAACTCATTAAGCAATGCAAATCCAGGTTACGCGAAACCGGCAATGACCTGGAAAAAATCATTTCCGACCTGGAAACAAATTAATATGGATGATTTGAAGCAAACCATCGATGGTCTCGAATCATTGATTCAGGAGATGAGCGAAGTATTCCATGGGTTAACGAAGGACGAAATCAATAGAAGACCAGCCCCCGGAAAGTGGAGCAAAAAGGAAATTCTCGGCCACCTCTGTGATAGCGCCCTCAACAATATTCAGCGGCTGGTACGGGTACAATATGAAGCAAATCCATCAATCGTTTACAACCAGGATGAATGGGTAAAAGCTAATAACTACCAGGATAGGTCTTCCGATGAGGTTAGAGAATTATGGATTAGCCTCCATAAACAATTTATGCATCTCCTTAACTCCTTCCCGGAGCATCTACTCAATTCTACAATCATTGCCGGCGAGACAGTCACCGCCCGGTTCGTGATTATGGACTACCTACGACATCAGAGGCATCATTTTGCACAAATAGCCCAATAAGCAAACAATTCACGCAGAGGACGCAAAGAAGGCGCGGAGATCGCTAAGCATTTACACAGCTCCTTCGCGGACTTTGCGTGTTTTCCTTCGCGGGCTTTGCGTGAAAAATTGTAAGTGAAGTAAGTCAATGGAGTCTCAACCGGATAGGATTTAATAAAAGTTGTTAACGATCCGATGTATCCCGTCCTTCAAAACCTTTGTGTTGAAATTGATCAGTAAGGCAAGCCTTTTTTCAGAAAGCTTCAGGTAAGTAAGTGTTTGTGCGAAATGAACCGGAGCCAAATTTTCCACAGATTTTATTTCCACGATCACCTTATTCTCAACCAGAAGGTCAAGTCGATAGCCAATGTCTTGCTTTACTTCTTTGTACACGAGTGGCATTGGCACCTGGGTTTTCACATCCAATCCTTCGGCTCTCAAATCGTAGGAGAGCGCAGTTTCATAAACAGATTCCAACAGTCCTGGTCCAAGGGCCTTATGTAATTGCAATGCACATCCAATTACCTTATATGAAATCTCGTTTTCGCTCATCACTCCTTATAAAAAATTAATGAGGCTCCAAAATACTTCGAAGCCTCATCCTTATAATTTATTTATATAACTTAATACCCCCACTGCTTCATAATCGCCAGGTCTTCTTTCATACACTCGAGCGGTGATTTGCCTTGGTAAGATTCCTGTTCGATCACGAAAACGCGCGTTCCGCCTTTTGCTTTGCTGAGGTCAGTAACTTCTTTGGTTCCGACCAAGCCCTTGCCGAGAATACAGCTTTCAAATCCTCCGTGTTCCGATTCGCTCTTGATCATATCCTTCACATGGATATTTTCGAACCTTCCGGGGTACTTATTGACAATGTCAGCAGCTTTGGCACCGGCAATGTACATATTTCCCATGTCGAGCTGAAGTACAACCTTGTCAGGATCGGTTTTCTGCATGATAAGGTCAAAAACGAGTTCGCCATTCAGTTTCTGGCTGAATTCGAAATCGTGATTGTGGTACCCGAACTTCATTCCAGATTTCTGGCAAAGCTCCCCGGATTTGTTGAAAACTTCCATGAATCCGACGAAATCGTCATAGGTATTTCGCAGACTTTCATCCAACCAAGGGCTTACCACAAATTCCTGGCCCATCACAGCAGCATCTTCGATGGTATATTTCCAAGCATCAGTAAATTCCTTTTTAGAGAAATCCCAGTGATTTTTACCCATAACAGTATGACCACTCGGCATTTTCAGGCCAAGGTCTTTGAGTACTTTCTTGAATTCCTTGGCTGTGTATCCATAAAACTTGCGGTCTACATAGTTGGCGTGCTCTACGTTTTTGTATCCCATTGCCGCCAAAGCCTTTAAGGTGCCGAGTGGATCCTTTTGCATTTCGTCACGCACGCAATAAAGCTGTACGGCGAGAATATCAGTGGGTTTTTTCGCTGCGAAAATCTGTTGAGCAAATGCCCCGGCAGTAGCAACGGTAAGAGCACTACTCCTTAAAAAAGTTCTTCTTGAGATGTTCATAATGATTGAGTTTAGATTGGACAATAAAAATCGACATAATTGGAAAAGTGAAGTGAAGGTAATGATGTTCATGAAAATATTAAAAGTACTGGATGACATTTTATACCTCAATACAACTATCATATGAAGTGTGATGACTGATGGAAAAAAACCATGCAAATAAAATTACCTGTGGTGATCAGTTCCATGAAATCGTTGAAATTTGCTTTTTTGCGCTTTTCATTCGAGCTTTAACAGTTTTCAAATACTCAGCTGAAATCCATTTTTTAACATCTATTGCCTAAACCCAAAATGAATAAACGACTCCAGCATATCGCATTTTTTATTGCTTTGCTGGGTCCTCATGCATGCTTAGCCTTCGAGCCACTGGAGGTTGTCCGTTCCCTGGAAAAGATAGAATTCGATGGTATATGCAATGAGCCGCTCTGGGATAAACTTTCCATAATTCCCATGGAAATGTACCGGCCAAATCATGGCGCTATGCCTACCGAGCGATCTGAAATTTTCCTCACCTTCGACGAAGAAAACCTGTATGTCGGAGCCAGGTTATTTTATGAAAATGGTGCCCAGGTCACAGTGACAACCAAAAAACGAGATGGCGCAGATGGTGGCAGCGACAACTTCGGTATTCTGCTCGATACATTCAATGATAATGAAAACGCGCTGTGCTTCGAAACAAATCCATCAGGCTTGCGATCAGACTTCTCCATATCCAATGACGGTCAGTCAGAAATGAACTCCATGCCATTCAACCGCGACTGGAATACTTTTTGGGACGTAAAAACAACCCATTCGGAAACTTGCTGGCAGATTGAAATGCGTGTACCGCTCAGCAGCCTTCGATTTCAGGAAAATAATGGTGAAATATCCATGGGGCTCACTATCTGGAGATCTATTGCAACCAAATTGGAATGGAATTTATTTCCATTGGTCACCAATGAATTTGGAATGTTTGGTATATGGAAACCATCGCAGGCACAAAAAATAGTGCTAAAAGGCCTGACTAGAAGCAATCCGCTCTATCTCACACCATACGCGTTGGCGAAGATGGAGACTACAAATGAAATGAAGCCTGATCATTCGGCCTATGAAATGAAAACGGAAAAAAAAATTACCGGAGGGCTCGATCTCAAATATTCCATTTCGAGCAACGTGACACTTGATCTCACATTTAATACCGATTTCGCCCAAGCGGAAGCTGATGACCAAGTCGTAAACATTACGAGATTTTCGATTTTTTTACCCGAAAAAAGACAGTTTTTCCTGGAGCGCAATAGTATTTTCGGAATAAAGACAGGTTACCTCGACGAAATCTTTTACAGCCGGCGTATTGGACTTGATGAAGGCGAAATCATCCCGATTTATGGTGGAGTCCGATTGGTCGGCAGAAGTGGAAAATACGATTATGGTCTGCTCGATATGCAAACCCATGCGCACGAATATATCAATGACGACGATTCCCTGGTTAGTCTGGCATCGACCAATTTCGGTGTTTTCCGCCTTCGCAAGCAGGTTTTCAATCCGAGAAGCTATGCGGGTGGGATGGTTACCAGTAAGGTGGATGTCTGGGGAAATTATAATATAAATGTGGCCGGCGATCTGATAGCAAATCCCTTTCGGAATGACTATGTCACTATGAACTATGCACAAACATTCGACAGTGATCATCCAGTAAAAAGCGATTTTTACAACTACGGAAAGTTTTATCTCGATTGGGAAAATCGGTCGAATCTGGGTTTTCTGTATAAATTTCAAATAGCTCGTGCAGGTGAATACTATAATCCTGAAATGGGTTTTGAAATGCTGGAAAATTATTCACGGGTGTTTGGCTCTGTGGGATATGGCTGGGTTTATAATGAAGAAGAAAAAAAGCTGCTGAGTCAGCAAATTTCACTTTGGAGCTGGCAGAATAAGCGCAATGAGGATTTGTCGACAGATATTTCCATTTCGTCGTTAGGCCATGAGATCGCAACCAAATCAGGCTATCGGATTATGACTTCCCTCATGCACAATGAGGAATTCCTGGATGAGGAATTCGAATTATCGGATGATGTGTTTTTTCCGGTTGGAAAGTATAGCTATTACACAATCGAAGGGAATTTCAGCACACCTTTCAATAAGTTATTCACTCTGCGGACACAATACGTACTCGGCACCTATTACGATGGCAAAATGATAACAATAGGCCCGGCAGAACTCATCTATAGGACGTCTTCAAATGTGAATTTGATCCTGTCCTATCAATACAGCCAGGTAGATATTCCTGATCGTGATCAATATTTCAAAGCGCATCTTGTCCGGCTGAAAACAGAACTCACGTTCACTACTAAATTGTCGCTGCTCATGTTTTTTCAATACAGCAGTAATGATGACTTTGGTGTAAACAACATCAGGTTCAGGTATAATCCAAAAGAGGGCAACGATTTTTACCTCGTGTTCAATAGCGGTTACAACACCGATTTGTTGCGCGAAACGCCTAATTTACCAGTAATCGAAAATAATACCGTAATTCTCAAATACACTTATACTTTTATTCTTGATAAAAACCGAATCCATTAGTTCTAAAAGCATAAAAAAAGGCCACTTTGCTGTGGCCCCTTCTTTTCCATTCTTATTACTCCATCAAATCGCTGCTGAGCCTCGCTCGTTGGTACGAATCCTGATACATTCTTCCAAGGCAGTGATGAATATTTTACCATCACCCACTGTTCCATCGTCTTTACCGTTCTTCCCCGATCGGGCAGCTTTGATGATCGTATTTACCGTGATATCGACGTAAGCGTCATTCACGGCAATTTCGAGCCTGGTTTTAGGGATAAGACTAGGTACTACTTTCTTTCCCCGGTAGATTTCCTCGCTGATTTGTTGGCCATGACCTGAAACCCGGCTAACTGTAATACGGGTAATATCGGCTTCAATCAATGCCTCCCGCACTGCATCCAATTGCGTATCTCGTATGATTGCTGTGATCAATTTCATAGTAATAATTAATTAGGGTTAAGCATTCCGTATCCTTTTTCACCATGGTAAGAACTATCGAGTCCCGCCATTTCATTGGCAACTGTTGAGCGCAAACCAATAGTCTTATTTACTACAACCAATATAACTAATGTCAACGCTCCAGCATACACCACTGCAATTCCTACAGCTGTCAACTGCACCATAAATTGCTGCATAATAGTCCATCCGCCTTCTGTGATAGCCGCTGCATCGTCCATCCAACTCTGCCGGATGAAAAATGTAAGTAAAAGCGCACCGGCTATACCGCCGATACCGTGAATGCCAAAAGCATCGAGGCTGTCATCGTATCCAAGCTTGTTTTTGAGAATAATAAAGAAATAACAGATTCCTGCTGCTAAAACTCCGAGAATAAATGCTCCAAATGGCTGAACTACGCCAGCTGCTGGAGTTACTGCAACAAGACCAGCTAAAATACCACTCACGAACCCAAGGGCTGTGGCTTTTCCCTGATGAATATTTTCGATGATTATCCATGCCATAGCTCCAGCAGCAGCGGCAACCTGAGTGGCTGCAAGGGCCTGCGCAGTGCTAAGACCTGATGAAATACTCGAACCGGCATTAAAGCCAAACCAGCCAACCCAAAGGAGCCCACCGCCAATCATCGTCATTACCATGTTGTTGGGTGCCATCTCCGTCTTTGGATAACCGCGTCGTGAACCAAGATACAATGCCGCCACCAGACCACTTACCCCTGCTGATATATGAACAACCGTGCCACCGGCAAAATCAATGGCACCTTTAGCACCTAGATTAAACAGAAAACCATCAGATGCCCATACCCAATGACAAAGAGGATTGTAGACGATAATTCCCCATATCGCGATGAACAATACATACCCTTTGAAATTAACCCTTTCAGCAAATGCTCCGGCAATAAGTGCAGGTGTGATTATGGCAAATTTGCCCTGAAACATGGAGAATACATATTCTGGTACCCCATTCATTATAGAAGTATCAATTCCTGCCAGGAAGACATAGTCTGGATTCCAGCCAAACCATCCACCTAATACGCTAGGACCAAAACACATACTGTAACCAACAACGACCCAAAGCACACTCATTATACCCATGGCCGCAAAACTATGCATCATGGTTCCCAGAACATTCTTGGTGCGTACTAGTCCGCCATAAAACATGGCTAAGCCCGGGACCATAAGCAATACAAGCGAGGTGGAAGTGAGCATCCACGCCGTCGCACCGGAATCAATTTCGGCTTCTCCCTGGGCAAACAAACTGTTTGACACGAGCAAGGCACAAATACCGAAAAGTAAGGCCATTAAATTTTTCTTTTTCTTCATTCTTGCTGTTATTTTAAACCGTTTACAGATGTAATTGTGAATTTCTAAATGAATTACTATATGATTTTGACCCAAAAATAGTACTTTTTCACATTTTCGCACTATTTTAATAGTTTTTTTAACTTTAAAACAAATAAAACCTGATTCTAATGAAAAATATATGGGCCCTTCTGCATTTTAATGACTATTTCACAATTCCAGTGTGGGCATTTTCTATTGAAAACTGGGGTAATCGTGTCACAGCAATGAAGATTGAATGAATCACCTAATTCACAGTAGATCACAAGCAAAAAGTTGGAATTAAGTACTATAAGTTCTTGATTTGTGGGCTGTTGCTAAAAAAAATTTCCAACCAGACTATTAGAATCACTGTTAAAAAAAATCCTACTGCGGTAAAACCAATGTTTACCTGCAGCAGGATTTATGGATTTTATTAACAATTAGTTATAGGAACTTTCACCGTGCTCATAAATATCCAGCCCTTCTTCTTCAATGCGAGCAGAAACCCTGAGACCATTTGTTTTCTTTAAAACGAGGAATAAAACAGTGGCCATTCCAATGGCCCATGCCGCGACTGTCAGCACCCCAATAGCCTGGGACACTAGCAATGCCGAACCAAATCCATAGAGTATCCCCTGCGAAGTAGAGAAAAATCCTACCATGAGCGTACCAAATGCACCGCAAACACCATGCACCGATATAGCACCGACCGGATCGTCTATTTTAACCACCTTATCAAAGAATTCCACTGAGAGCACAACCACTATACCTGCTAATACACCTATAATGAGTGCTCCAGCCGGTGAAACCGCATCACAACCCGCCGTGATTGCCACCAAACCCGCAAGAGCGCCGTTCAATGTCATACTAAGCGGTGGTTTTTTGTATTTCATCCACATGAAGAACATAGCAGAAATAGCTCCGCCTGCTGCAGCGATGTTGGTTGTAACGAAAATTAGTGATACTGCAGCAGCATTAGCCTGACCCGCAATAGCAAGTTGAGAGCCTGGGTTAAAACCAAACCATCCAATCCATAAGATAAATACACCTAGTGAAGCCAGGCTCAGGTTATAACCGGG
>JBGSYX010000364.1:0-23537 GCA_041750735.1 Cyclobacteriaceae bacterium | reverse complement strand
GACGAGGATTTACCTTAAGTTTAACGGAATAATATCTCGCGCTGAGACTGCAAAGGATTCAATTCTTATTTCAATTGTTCTATTGTTCAACTGTTCTTCATTCCCTAGCCATGCAGGGCTATTTGCTCCAATGCCTTTTGGTCCATGATATGGATCGTGTGATCCTCAATCTCGATGAGTCCGTTATCCTTAAAATCCTTAAGTACCCGGATGGCGCTTTCGCGAGTCATGGCTGTGTATTCGGCGAGATCCTGCTTCGAAACGTGTTTTATTGAGCCATTTTTAAAAATCTCGTTTTTGAGGAAAAGAATGGATTCGGCCATACGCCCTTCCATGTTTTTTTGTGTGAGAATGGCAAATTGATTGTAAGTATGTAAAACACGTTGGCTAAATTCTCTCAGATAGGCATCCATAAAGATGTGATTCGATTTCAAAACCTTCTTAAAGGCATTGATTTCAATAAAGCAAGCCCCACAATCTGTCACAGCCATTAGCGAAGAATAGTGCCGTAAATCGATAAAAACCCCAACACCGCCATTAAGGTCATAGTTTTTGGTATAGGTAAGAATCAGATTACGGCCATCAGGCCCTTCCCTATATATTTTACCGAATCCGTTGTTGATGATAACGATGTGAGTAAGTGGTGTTCCCTGCTTATAAATGATTTCACCCTTTTTGAAGTTAACCTCCAGGCGGGCATTATTAAGCTGGTCGAGCTCATCTTCGTTGAGTAACGAGAATAAAGGACTTCTCTTAAAGCAGTGTCTGCACTCAACGCATTTTAAGTCATTAATAAAAGTCGACATTCTTTTATGAATCGTGTTTATTTATCAAATCTAATGGATGGGCAGCAAGGTTCATGAATATAATCATAAAATTATTGATATATATCAACCGCGCCATGACAAAAATCATAAAAACGTATAATTATTTCATTTAACTCGGATAGGTATTAACCTGACTTTAGCTCAATTTTGTATTAATTATTTCCGGAATAAGGCCACAACTCCATGGCATTTTTTTAACGGATAACATATAAGGTGAAATATTTTAGTAACAACTATAAATCAATCGCGATGGGAAAAAAGTATAGTCGATGGATCTGGGGATTGATGCTTTTGTATAGTATGTCCTGTACGTACTTCCAAAGTAATGACGTCTATATACCCCCGACCGAGGAGCAAACCAAAACGCTGGAGGCATCCTACGTGAGCACCCCTCCAACCAGTTTTAATGATACGTACTGGAAGACCGCCGATTATTTGGCGGTAAAAACAAATGAAATCAGTTCCGGCCAGTCTTACAATAAAGAAGGCCTGCTCAATGCCAACAACATGTTCAATGGCAAAGAAGATTTTAATGGCAACAAGGAGTCAGGTCTTAAACTCAAAGCTGGGTATGATAATGAGAATTTATATATCCTGGCCGTTTGGAGCGATGACACCTATAATGCTTCCTGGGGCAACTGGTTTTATAATGGACCGAATGATCCACGCAAACCCCAGGATACGATTGGCTGGACATCGCAGAAAAATGATGATAATCTTATCCTTGCTTTTGAAAAGACAGATGGCAGTGATATCTGGAAATGGAGTCTTTCGACATCTGACCCTACAGGCTATATGCTCGATATGCATGGGATGGATGACGAATGGGTATTTGATGCAGGCACACCAGTTTTTGAGAGAAATGCAATCGATGCTGAAGATTTTCGCTCAGGTCCGAAATATGAATGGAATGGACCCGCCCAGGAACTTACAAGAATCAGTGGTATTAGCGGTTCTTTCGCGCAACTTGACCCCGCTTACTTCATTCTAAATAAATCCACCCTTACCGGCGACGTTAACAATGGTGAAATGCTATATCAGGCAAAGTGCGCAAATTGCCATGGTATTTCAGGAAAAGGCAATGGGTATAAAACAAATACCGGTGTTGCCATAAACGGGCTGGGCTACTTTACAAGATACACGAGAACTGGGCTTGACCAATTCCTTGGCAATGGAATTTCCCATCCGGGCGCAGGCTATTGGGTAGGGTTAACTGAGACACAGAAAAATAATACTATCGCCAGGTTACGGGGTATGTCTTCCGTTCCGGGGGTAGCATTCCTTACCCCGACCGGCAGCAGTGCTGATATACGTGCTTACTCCAATGTACTTCTTGGCCGGATTGATGAAACGAAGGCAAACCCGGGTTATAAAGTCCTTATCATCAGAAAGCTTCAAACCGGAAACGCTGACGATATTCAGTTCAACCTGAGCGAAAGCCTCGAATACGAAATGAATGTTTACCTCACCGACGATGACGATCAGAATCTGGTTGGGGAAAATAATAGGAAATTAACCTTTAAGAAATAGCGAAAGAGATCATGAGAAAGATGGAAAAATTTAATCTCCTTCGGCATTTTGGCAGTAGCGTACTGGTTATGGTTTTCGGACTATTTTTTATGGCCGCATGTACCTATGATACAAATGATTACGAAGAAGTGGTGATACCGGAATCGGTTAGCTTCGATGCTGATGTGATTCCAATATTCGAATCGAATTGCAACAAATCAGGGTGCCATAGCGGTGCTATTCCACCAGACCTGCAAAGAGATGTGGCATACAATAACCTGATTTTTGGTGGCTACGTCACTGATACAACATCAGCTGAAAACAATGTTCTTTTCCAGGCGATCGATGGCGGCTCAATGTCTGCTTTTGCTTCGAATCAGGACAGGGCTTTAATAAAACTTTGGATAGAAGATGGTGCACAAGACAATTAATAATTTGAAAATCATGAAAACACGTACATATTTAATTTTCGGCCTAATATTTCTTTTCTCATTTGGAGTAATGGCTCAAGATGAGCAGGCAACAGAAGAGTCTACCGAGCAGGAATCGACAGAAAAAGAAAAGCCAAGTCCGCAACGTAAGGCTTTTGAAAGCGCTGTTCTTATTGACAACCAGTCTGACGTAGTAAACAGCGCCAAGACTCTTGAATGGAATATCCAACACCGCTTTGGCCCAACTAACAATGGAGCATCTGATCTCTGGGGGATGTTTGCAGCATCCAATATCAGACTTGGTTTTACCTACACACCAATAAACAGGCTCGGTGTAGGTTTCGGCTTGAGTAAAATCGGTAACCAGTTGGGTACAAATCCATTTATCGACCTGAATGTGAAGTACAAAATCCTTGAGCAGACCCGCGGTAATGAGATGCCAGTCAACCTCACGTTTTATGGAAACATGGGAATAGATACACGGAATGAATCCAATTTCGAAGAAAGTGTTCACAGGTATTCCTATTTCGGTGAGTTAATCATGTCACGAAGGATCTCAAAGAAAATCTCCGTGCAGGGAGCCGCCATGATGTCACACTTCAATGCAGTTGATACACTTTACAGCAACGACATTTTTGCATTAGGCCTTGGCGCCAGATATAAAATCAGTTCACAAGGAGCCTTATTGTTGGAGTGGACCGAGCCGATTACAAAACACGACGTGAACAACCTGATTCATGGAAATTTGCAGGAAGATGCCGGCCCATATAGGAACATTGCTGTGTCGTATGAAATAGCTACAAGCGCTCATGCTTTCCAGATCACCTTTGGGGTTTACAGAGATTTGATTCAACAGTATAATCTCGCCTACAATAATAATCCTAGCGCCCAGGATTTTGGTAATTATGATTTCATCTATTCAATCGGGTTCAATATGACCCGGTTGTGGGGATTTTAATTTAGTGTCATGGAAAAGCAAGAGGAACCTTCAAACAACCGTCGCCGGTTTCTTAAAGGTACGATAACTCTCGGTGCAGCAGCTATTGCCACCGGCGCAGGAACAGTTTTTGGTAACAGGGAGGAAAGTACCCCGGCACCAAAGACCGAAAAGGTAAAAGTATTAACGACCGATGGGAAGGTTATTGAAATAGACAGACCTGTCGATCAATGTAAAATTGATCCCTGTGTCCCTCCAATCGGAAAAGAAGCACGGCAGGGTATTCCCGGCAGGTCATTCGTGATGGTGATCGATCTGGCCCGATGTAAGAATGCCCGAAAATGCATTGAAGGTTGTCAGGAAGGTCATAATCTGTCACCAGATCAGGAGTGGATGAAAGTGTACCTGATGAAAGATAATCCGGATGGCGAGCCATACTGGCTGCCCAGGAATTGCTTCCATTGTGACAACCCTCCTTGCGTAAAAGTATGCCCGGTTGGCGCTACATTCAAACGGCAAGACAACCTTGTCCTTGTCGACAATAATCTTTGTATTGGCTGTAAATTTTGTGTGGTAGCTTGCCCATATTCGGTGCGTATTTTCAACTGGAAAACACCCCCGGCTTCGGATGTGCCACACGAACAGTATTCTCCGGAGGTAAGTTTACCAGCTCAGATTGGAACGGTTTCCAAATGTGATTTCTGTGCAGACAGGGCTCGGGAAGGAAAGTTGCCATACTGTGCAGTAAGTTGCCCTATGGGCGCCATTTACTATGGTGACAAAAATGAAGATACGGTATTCAATGGTTCCGAAACGGTTAGGTTTTCGGAAATTATTAAAGACAGAGCAGGATACAGGTATCGTGAAGAACTAGGTACTAAGCCCAATGTGTATTATTTACCGCCAGTCAACAAAATGTTTGACTATGAAAGCGGACTTAGCGACTTGTCTGAAGAAAAACAGAAAGTGTACGACGAAATTAGGAATAGTAAAAACGGAAATCACAAGTAGTCATGGAAGCGGTAAATATTAGTATGCAGGAATTTGCTCCCCGGCTGGAAACACCATCGAGGAAATGGTATTTGTGGGTAGCTATGCTATCAATAATATCGTTGGTCGGAATCTATGCTTTGGTCATGCAGATCGTTAAAGGCCAGGTGATAACAGGTATGCGTGATAATGCCGTTTGGGGGATCTATACAGCGAATTTCGTTTTTTTCATGGGATTGAGTTATGCCGGTGCATTAGTATCGTGTGCTGCCCAACTGCTCAGAATAAAATGGATTAAGCCACTGGTCAGAATGGCTGAATTATTAACAGTGTCATCTTTGATCGTTGGAGCGCCATTTATTCTTTTCTGCCTTGGAAGACTAGACAGAATTCATTATTTATTCATTTATGGCAGGATACAATCGCCAATTACATGGGACGTTATCGCCATTTCAACTGACCTGGTATTTTGTATTGCGTTTTTATATTTCACAAACATCCGGGATTTTGCCAGACTTCGCGATTATCCAAATTTGAAAGTAGCTCCTTGGCGTAAAAAATTATATACTTTTCTTGCGTTGAACTATAGAGGTACACCGGAACAGAAAAAATACCTACACCAGGCGCACGATATCATGGCAGCGATTATTATTCCAACTGCGATTATTGCCTATTCGCTCCTTTCGCTCATATTTAGTATGAGCCTTCGTCCGGGTTGGCATAGCACTATTTTCAGTCCCTACTTTGTGGTAACTGCCGGATATTCAGGAATAGCCCTGTTGATCGTGATAATGTGGATTTATCGCAAAACGCATAAACTTGAAAAGTACATTACCATACTGCATTTCAATTATTTGGGGTTTGGTTTGATTTTGCTCACATTCATTTACGCATACTTTTCATTTAGCGAATACTTTTCAGATTGGTATAACCAAACACAGGCATATAGTCTATTGTTGGAAAAATTCTTCGACTTCAATCAGTTTGCCTGGCTGTCACTGTTCCATGTAGTTTTTGCTATTGTGGTTCCAATAATAGTCCTTGGATTTCCATGGCTTCGCACTGTGAAGAATGTGACACTGGTAGCCCTGTTTATTGTCATAGCCCTTTGGGTGAAGCGCTATCTGATCGTGGTGCCAACACTAGAAACTCCTTTCATTCCGATTCAGGATGTTCGTCCAGAATATGTGAAATATTCAATTTCATGGGTTGAGTGGGCTTTAAGTATTTCAGGCATAGCAGTGATAGTTTTGATCTTTACCATAGGATCAAAAATATCTCCGATTATTCCTGTCTCTGAAGTAGCAGATGTCCAGAACCTGGAAAAGCCGGAAATTTTATTTAAAACAAAAGGCGAATGATTTATTAAAAAGAAGAATCATGAAAACTACGTTAAATCGATATTTGGCCTTCATAGCAATGCTCCTGATGAGTATGGCAATAACCAATCCCGGTATTTGTCAAAAAAAGGATCGGGTAAGAATGAAATTGTCTTATACAAAAGATCAGAAGGGTGAGCGGTCCATTGCCATTACCCTTACAGCCGGGAGTGGAAAAAGCATGCATGGAGTTCAAAACGGGACGGTAAGCTTATTAGCGGTAGAAGGAGATTCTGCCGTAACAATTGCAACGCTACAAACAGATACACTTGGTACAGCAAAACTATATCTCGAAAATGGTTATCTATTGCCAAAGAGTGCGGATGGTATTTCCATGATATCAGGAACATATGATGGTGATGACAACTATAACAGCGCTTCCAACGAACTGCAAATATCGGATTTGAATTTCGCAATAAGCTTTGAAGAACGGGATTCTATTAAATACCTGATGATAACAGCGAATCAAGCTGACGCCGAAGGTAACGAGTTGCCGGTGGAGGAATTGGACATCAATATCGGCGTAGATCGGTTGTTTAGCATTTTACCAGTTGGTGAGGTTACCACTGATGCCGACGGATGGGCTGAGTTGGAATTGCCAGACGATCTGCCGGGAGACGCTGCTGGGACTTTGACGTTTGTGGCTTATGTCGATGAGCACGATATGTTTGGTACCGTGAAAAGCGCTGTTGCTAAGGACTGGGGAATACCTGTATCATATGAGGTAAAGCCACTGCCTCGCCAGCTTTTTACGGATGAGGCCCCCTTTTGGATGATTGCTTCAGTTTTCATAATTTTGATAGGAGCCTGGTATCATTTCTTCCTTTCCATCAGCAAATTAATTAAACTTAAAAAGGCGGTTTGATTCCATGGAAATGGTATGATATTTGACTTATTTAAATCACGTAAACATTAACTTAATTTTTATAACAATGAAAACAAGACATAATTCATTTTTGACAGTTGGTGCAATTTTCATGTTTGCCGTTGTATTGGTAGCTTTTACCACTCCACAGGACGCTTGGGTAGCACCCGCAAAGTACAAGACAATGCAGAATAAATATAAGGGCGCCGATAAAGACGGTGTCGGTTCAGATTTGTACAATCAGCATTGTAAGTCATGTCATGGTAAGGAAGGCTTTGGCGATGGTACAAAAGCCAAGGAATTAAAGACCGAGATGAGAGACCTCACTTCTGAAGAAGTCCAGGCGCAAACCGACGGTGAATTGTATTATAAATCCTTTATAGGAAGGGATGAAATGCCAAACTTCGAAAAGAAGATTACAGGTGAAGAAGACCGTTGGATGGTTGTCAATTACATGAGAGAATTGGCCAAATAAGAATTAATGCGATAATTTGAAAGGGAAGTTCGCTTCCCTTTTTTTTTGTTACGTACTTTGTAGAACGAATTTATTATTACTTTGTAGATTGATTTACATGTTGGTGTTCCATGCAACTTGTTCTTGGGTCATCAAAGTTGGTACAGTCTTTGCAAATCTTTAAATAAAGCTTTTAACCCTAAATTTTAAAATCAATGAAAACGAAACAGAATTCAATTTTAACCATTGGAGCCATATTTACGATGGCAGTAGTATTCTTTGCGTTTACTTCACCACAGGATGCTTGGGAAGTACCTGCAAAATACAAGACTATGCAAAACAAATTCAAAGGCGATGATAAGGATGGGGTAGGTGAAGACCTCTACGCACAGCATTGCCGCTCATGCCATGGCAAAACAGGTCTTGGTGATGGCACCAAATCTAAGGAGCTCAAGACAAAAATAAGAAGTTTGGCTTCTAAGGAGGTGCAGGCACAAACCGACGGTGAATTATATTATAAAGGAATCATCGGTCGGGAAGAAATGCCCAACTTTGAGAAAAAAATTACGGAAGAAGAAGACAGGTGGATGTTAGTAAATTATATGCGGTCACTTGGAGAGTAATCAAAAAAATTAAATCATTTTAAAAGGGAGGTTATACTCCCTTTTTGCATTTATAAGGCCAATATAAAATATTTTTTACCGTGCGTAAACTGCTTTTAATGGTCCGCAGTATAATGCACCCTCGGTTTGGAATTATTCAAAATTATGCCTAACTTTTAGGCTTAATTCAAACGGTCTGTATATAAGTAGATGAATACGATTTTTGCACTTCTACAGACCATTTTTAATGTTGCACCGTGGATCCCTTTAGGCTAAATAATACTCCATGGAATTGAATGAAATATTTTTAAATATGTAAATTTTTAATGACCATGAAACTTCCGAAGTCGTATTACAACATCACCTCTTTTGTGGGCACCATTATCGCCGGCATGAGTTTGTTTATGATCGTCCTTTTTAGCTCCATCGGCTATTTATACGAGGACACAAGTACCTATCTGGGATTATTTGTATTCATAATTTTACCCGTATTCCTGATTATGGGGTTGATTATCATTCCCATTGGAATGCTCATTGAAGTAAAGCGAAGGAAAAAGAGAGAGCTCGAGTATGTAAAAAAAGGCTGGCCTATTATCGACCTGAATGTTGCCAGGTATAGAAATGCCATTCTGATCTTCAGTGTAGGTACGCTTATTCTGTTCTTCATATCGGCCATAGGAAGCTACGAGGCCTTCCATTATACGGAATCAAACGAATTTTGCGGAACAACCTGTCATACAGTAATGAATCCCGAGTACACCGCCTATCAGAATTCTCCGCATGCCAAGGTTGGTTGCGTTGATTGCCATGTGGGTACCGGTGCCGATTGGTATGTTCGTTCAAAACTCTCAGGGCTGCATCAGGTATATGCAGTTATTACTGATGATTTCGAACGACCTATTGGGACACCATTAAGGGATTTGCGTCCTGCCAGGGAGACTTGTGAAGAATGTCACTGGCCGGAAAAATTTTATGCACAACAGCTTCGCCATACACAGCATTATATCGCCGATAGCGTCAATAGCGAATGGAGTATCGATCTGAAAATGAAAATAGGCCCACAGCATAGCGCTTTAGGGCTTTCCGAAGGGATTCACTGGCATATAAATCAGGATGTAAAAATTGAGTATATCCCAAAGAGAGACAACCGAAAAGATATTCCATGGGTGAAATACACCAATCTGAAAACTGGCGAAACCACCATTTATGAAGATGAGGAAAATGCCCTTAGTGAAGAGAAAATGGCTGAGGCAGTTACACGTACCATGGATTGCATGGATTGCCACAATCGCCCATCACACCATTATTATACGCCTCAGGAATTTATAGATCA
Source organism: Cyclobacteriaceae bacterium (assembly GCA_041750735.1). Lineage (GTDB taxonomy): Bacteria > Bacteroidota > Bacteroidia > Cytophagales > Cyclobacteriaceae > JAAUQL01. The sequence goes on along the minus strand of JBGSYX010000364.1, from coordinate 14,210 downwards.
CGCACTTGTGGCCGGCGATATACCCAAAGACCTGCCTTTTATAAAGAAAGTTGCTATGGATTTATTCAAAGATCCGTACGAAACAACCGATTCAGCTCTTACCAACATCAGGAATTATACGATGGATTATTACAAAACGAATCTGCCCGATGTATATGCTGCTCGTCAGGCCGATATCGAAAAGGCCATCGTTGGCATGACTACAGAATTTAGCCAAAATATATTTCCTGAAATGAAAGTGAACTGGGATGAATACGAAAGCCATATTGGGCACAAAACGTATAATGGTTGTTTCCGTTGCCACGATGACAACCACAAAAGTCCCGAAGGTAAAGTCATCTCCAAAGATTGCAACATTTGCCATACCATTGTAGCCCAGGGAAAACCCGGGCAGGAAATGTTTACCTCGGTGAATGAAACCCTGGACTTCGTACACCCTGTGGAGCTGGAAGAAGGATGGCAGGAAGAATTATGTACAGAATGTCATAGGTACTTATATTAAGATCATTTATAAATTCCCAATCGGGACTTTTCTTGAAAGAATATAAGTACTCCTCACCGGATTCGTTACAATTGATAAATCCGGTGATTTTTTTATATCTCTGCCGGTTTTTTTCAATGAAGAAGTAATTAATTGTCGTAAGTCTATGGTTAGACCATCCATTTTTGGAATTTTGCCAGTGTCATGGAAATACTGAAGTTTCTGCCGACAAGAGTGATTCAATAAGTTTTAAAGTTAATTTCTGATAATGCGATTTGTAAACTTTCTTTTCTCAGGCGCCTTTATGGGCATTCTTCTGGCTGTATTCGCCATTTCGATCGGCTATGCTACATTTATTGAAAATGACTTCGATGCAGCTACTGCTAAGATGCTCGTTTACAACGCGCGATGGTTTGAGGTGTTGATGTTTTTGATGGTAGCCAATTTTTCAGGGATGATTTTTACGCGCCAATTGTACAAGAAGAGCAAAATCAATATTTTACTCATTCACGTGTCATTGGTCATCATTGTGGTCGGAGCGGCCATCACCCGCTACATCGGTTTTGAAGGCCAAATGCACATTCGGCAGGGCCAGACCACGAACAGGTATCAGTCGGCTGACACCTATTTCACTATTCATGCAGAAGGTAATGGACAGGAAGAGCACTTGAGCAAGCGCGTCTGGCTGTCCCCAAAGAAGAAACAGTTGCTTAACCATGAAATTGAACTTGGGAATACAGGTTACAACCTAACAGTCGACAATTATCTGCCAAACGCTACACAAGTTCTTCTTCCCGATTTAAATGGTGTACCCATGATAAGTCTGGTGTCGGCTGCAGGGGGAACCAGAAATGACACTTACCTGGCCTATGGAGAATCGACCATTTTGAACGATATAGGGATCAGCTTTGGCGATACGACGAATGTAGGTTATGTTCACTTTATCCTCAAAGGGAATGAACTCTTTATCCGTATACCAGAAGCCGCTGCCTCACCCTCAGACTCCTTATTGGCAATTAATGCATTTAATCCCATCGGAAAGATGCAGGTGATAAGTCTGGCTACTATGCGGATGGTGGTAGTGGATTTTGCAGCTAAGGCATTGCTGACCTGGGTTCCGGTTCAGGATGAAAACCAAACAGGGGATCGCATTGCCCAAATGCATGTCAACAACCAGCATATTTACCTGAAATGGAATGAATGGAGTAAGACTGAAATCAATGGAGTAACCTTCAGCGCAAAGCTGGGAAATCAAACCTGGGAATTGCCCTTCTCGCTTCGCCTCAATGAGTTTCAGTTGGAAAGGTATCCCGGCTCTATGAGCCCATCGTCGTTTGCCAGTGAGATCACTCTGATCGATCAAGAAAAAAGCATTGAAAAGCCATATCGAATTTTTATGAATAATATCCTCTCCTATCAGGGTTACAGGTTTTACCAGTCATCTTATGATACGGACGAGTTGGGGACCATTTTATCGGTAAACCATGATTACTGGGGCACTATGGTGACTTATGCCGGATATTTCCTGCTTTTCGCAACTCTTATATTATCACTTTTCGTGAAGAAAAACCGCTTCAGAAGAGTGTCACAGCAAATCTCCGAAACACATGAATTGAGAAAAAAAATGCTTGTGATGTCGCTGGGCTTCTTATTCATTTTTGCAGGGAGTAATTCGGTACAAGCTCAGGATAAAAACCATATCGAACCTGAACATGCTGCTTCTTTTGGTAGATTATTGGTTCAAAGCAAAGATGGACGTATAATTCCGGTAAATACCATCGCCAATCAGGTGCTGGTGAAAGTTTACAAAAAGAGTTCTTTTGAAGGATTGTCGGCTGAGCAGGTATTCCTGGGTATGCTTACCAATCCCGAACATTGGCAGCATAAAGAAATGGTAAAAGTAGCTGACCCTGCCTTGCAATCACTGCTTTCGGTAAAAGGACAATATGCCCGGTACATTGATTTTTTTGATACAAACGGCCAGTATAAACTAAAGGCACAGGTGGATGAAGCATACGCTAAAAAGCCAGCTCTCCGCAATATGTTCGACAAGGAACTGATCTATGTAGATGAACGGTTGAACGTTTGTTACCTGGCATTCAGCGGGTCGTACCTGAAATTTTACCCTATAGCCGGTCATCCCGACCAGCTTTGGATATCCCCAATGGATATGGAGCAGCGTACATCGCCTGAGCAAATGAAAGCCGGAATGACGTTGCTGAATGGATACTTTCAGGCGTTGAGAACTGGTGCGGAATCGGGCAATTTCACCGCGGCAGAACAGGCGCTTCAATCTATGAAAGATTACCAGGCCAGGGAAGGCGCTGCCATTCTTCCTTCCGATTTCAGGGTAAAAATTGAAATACTGTATAATAATCTGAATATATTCAAGAAACTCTTCCCCGTCTTCATGATGCTGGGTATAGTATTGTTTGGGCTGATGTTTATTCAAATTTTTCAACCAAAATATAAACTTAACCTTCCCGTACGCCTATCCATTGGCCTGTTGATTATTGCATTCATATTGCAAACGGCCGGACTGATTATGCGATGGATTATTGCTGAGCACGCGCCTTGGAGCAATGGCTACGAATCCATGATCTATATTTCCTGGGCTACAATGTTGGCCGGGTTTCTTTTTGTGAGGAAATCCCCCATTATCCTTTCCGTTACCGCCCTGCTTTGCGGAGTTACATTGCTGACGGCGCATATGAGTTGGCTGAATCCTGAGATCACGAACTTGGTGCCAGTGCTAAAATCGTACTGGCTTACCATTCACGTAGCCACGATCACGGCGAGTTATGGATTTATCGGGCTTGGCAGCCTTACGGGATTTCTCAATCTCTGCATTATGATTTTCAGATCTGAAAAAAATAAAGAACGGGTAAACCTGGTGCTTAAAGAACTTACCTTGATTATCGAATTATCGCTCTCAGTTGGCTTGATTCTCTTGATAATTGGCAACTTCCTTGGCGGCATTTGGGCCAATGAGAGCTGGGGAAGATATTGGGGCTGGGACCCAAAAGAAACCTGGTCCCTTGTCACCATCATCGTATTTACATTCATTCTCCATATGCGCCTTATCCCGGGATTGCGAAACACATTCTCGTTTAATTTCCTGGCGATGTTTGGATTTAGTTCTGTGTTAATGACCTATTTCGGAGTAAACTATTATCTCTCCGGATTGCACAGCTACGCTTCGGGAGATCCTGTCCCGGTTCCGGATTTTGTGTATTACGCACTCGGCATCATGTTATTAATAAGTGGACTCGCGGCCTACAATGACTATAAGATAAAGGATCAGTCGCCGATGATGGATGAGGCGGAAGTTGTAGATTAGAACTCGGAAAGGTTTTTTGAGAGGTAATTCTTCAAAGGCATTTCAGAAATTTTGCCGCTCATGTCGAGGTATTCGAGGTAGTTTTGAAATATGTTTTTGCCAGTACTCCGCTTTTTATTGAGCAAATCGAGGTAGTATTCATTCATTTTCAGAAGGTCCGACATTTTAATGTTTTCATCAGGCTTTTGGAAATTGAGCAGATTCTGTTTACTGAGGGACTCCAGTTTCGATTCAATCTCCCGGTATTGAATCGCATAGTGTTCCATTCGCAATGCCGCGAGCTCCATCTGTTTGCGATAAATGTCCTGCTCGTCTTTTAGTTCGGCTTCATCATCCATCAATTCGAGTTTTCTTCGATTGAGCGCCGGTTTGTCGGGATTCACGATAGGTATCCTCACACCGATCTGGTATCCGAAATGCTCAGTTGCCACATCACCGCGATCGGTGACATAATCGGCCTGGAGATAACCAATATTGCGCAGCGCTTCCGATTTCTCAATATTATATCGCTCGGCAGCAAGTGAATTTTCTTGTTCAATTTTCGCCAATTCGATATGTTGCCCAATCTCCTGATCCCTCATTTCAGCGAAAAGCTTCAAAATGCCATCTATTTCCATGAAATTCTGAGTGTCCCAATTTATGGGTCCGTCGAAGGGCAGCCACTCCTTCATGGTATATTCCAACTCATCCAGGTAAATTTTTGAATCTTCGATATCAAGCGTCATATCCAGGTCATCAGATTGTGCGTCGATCAGGTCGCCGAGATCGAGGGTATATTCGCCCGTGCTTTTGGCCATCAGATCGATGAGTTGCCGGTTGATCCCGTTTTGTTTTTCAAGGGTTTCCTTTTTAATACATTCAAAATAATGATCGACCAGCAACATATACCTGTCCTTGATGGCATCGGCCAACGTCTCCTGGTACTCGATGTTGAGCAGTGCTGTTTGTTTATCGTAGTATCGATTGTTCGCTTTCAGTTCAGCCGGATTGCCTGGGGTGATCCGAAGCCTGTAATCCTCCAGGCTAAAATCCAGATTATCGGAGCCGGTGCGAAATTCCAACCTGTTTATCCATGGGCCTTTAAAGTCATTGGTTTTAAGGAAATTCATTTTGGCTTCCACGGGTTTCAGCGTCAGATCGCTTCGCGAAGTTGCCAAAAATGCTTCCATATTGAATTGACCTTGGAGAGTGCCAATAAAACTAAAACCGAGGATAAAGAATATTGAAAAACGATGATTCATAAATCAATGCTCGATAGTTACAAATACTCGTTCGCCGCTGAGGAATTTGTTTTCGGCCGGAATCCGGATGAAAAGTTCGCGACCGTACATTGGTATATCCCGGTACGTCTGAAGTCTGGATGGGTATTCTATGATTCTGGAACCTACCTCGGTAATTTCTCCCTCAATCCGATATTTTCTATTGTTTGATTCGACCCTTACTTTTTCTCCGACGGTGATCTCATATTTATAATTTTCATTCATTACTGCCTTGATCACAGTCGGCTTGTCTTCGTAGATCGAGAGAATAGTGGTATAAGGAGTAAGCAACTCACCGGTTTGCACGTTTACAGTGCCGATGGTGCCGTTATAATCAGAAAAGCTGATCAACTGTTTCTCTTCCTCCATAAGTGAGGTGAGTTCTGTCTGGGATTCCTGCTCTTTTATCAGCATGGCACGCATCTCCTCATTGTATGAAGCGTGGGCGTTTAATCGGTCATGTTCTGATTTTTGAATAACCTCTTTTTTCTCTGCCGTCAGGTTTTCCAGTTCCATCTCGTAATACGACTTTCCCATGCTGCTAATACTGTCGGAATAGCCGGTAAGCGCTCCAAACTGGCTTGTTAGTTTTTTATTGTTTTCGATAGTCAGGTTTGCGCGGTCGATTTCAGCCTGGATTTTATTCAACTCCATTGTCGTTTCGAATTCGATTGATTTCAGTTTTTCCTGAATCCTTGATTTTGCCGCGGCTATTTCAATGCGTTGAATTTGCAGTTGGTTTTTTTTACGCTCAATTTCCAACAGGAGGTCCTGCTTTTCCACCTTTACCAGTTTATCACCGGGCTGTATCTTCTGCCCTGGAAGCACGTAGATTTCCAGTATTCGTACAGCTTTCTGGTAGCTTACGGCTTTTTTTACTGGCTCAACCTGCGCAACGATGGCTGTTTCATAGCTTCTGAAGACAACTGAAAAAAGAAGCAGAACCACAACAACTGCAACCCAGAAAATGACGAACAGATTTCTTTTCAACATGACTACAGCCTTTCGTTATTGTTCCGTCTTTCGATGCTCACATTGCTTACGCCTTCTAGCACCTGGAGATCTCTGTAAAAAGTCACATGATCCACGCCTTTTTTTAGCGAAACGCGGTAATCGTATCGCTCCATACCGGCCTTTCCTTCGTCGAGCCCTATGAAAAAATAACTGTCGCAATGAGCGGCAAAGAATTCCATCACGGTGTTATGCGTATTTTTTTCAGTGAGGTTGAAATTGACTTCATATAGAAAAAGAAATGACTTGCCATAGGGTGAAAAGTACAAAATCACCGCCACAAGGCAGAAAATCAAAGTGCCTGCCATAGCTATGGCGTATCCGTAAACTCCTGATGCAATGCCAACACCGATAGCCGCAAAAATGAAAATTATGTTTCTTGGTTCTCCAATTCTGGTTCTGAACCGGATAATTGCGATTGCGCCAACGATTCCAAATCCTACAGCGAGGTTATTGCCGACAGCCATGATGATGGTTGCTGTCGCTATTGAAGCGAGGATCATTGCCTGGAAAAAACTCCCTGAAAATGAGATGCCACGGTACGTGATTTTATAGGTAAAGGCAATCAATGTGCTGAGCACAAAAGCGAGAAGCAGCGAAAATAGGGCGACTTCAAAGGAAGGAAACTCGTAAAAGGACTCTTCGAAAAAACTATCCCACATGAGTGCAAGGTTAAATGTTCAGCAAAATCATAAAAAATCCATTGACACTGAATACCAGCTTTTTTGCGAAAGCATGAGTAAAAAGTCACAGGTAAAGTTAATAATTAATGCGTAACCATGGGGAAACCGTGTATTAATTTAGCCTTTTGAAGATGACGGTAAAAGGCGCACTTAATGGAATCGTGCAATCAGTTCCGGAGTAATGGCGTGCAAATCGTTCACAACCCAGTCCGCGGCAGACAGGTCCTGCTCACCCGTTCCTGAATTGGCATAACCTATGCATCGCATACCTGCCTTCAATGCAGCCCTAATTCCGTTTGTTGAATCTTCAATAACGACGCAACAATTGGGGGCACTGCCGGATTGCTGAGCCGCACGAAGAAATATCTCTGGTTCAGGTTTGGATTTTGTCACTTCGTTTCCACCAATTCTATGACTGAAATACTCGTCGAGTTGGAAGTGTGCTATTACCTTATCCACTGTAGGCCGTGTGGCCGAAGATGCGACCTGAAGCGTAAAACCCAAATGGTGGAAAGTGGTGATAATGCTTTTTACTCCATGAACCAAGGGCACTTCATTGTTGTCGAGCGCTTCCCAATATTGCCTGCGACCAATCAGCAGCAACTCCTCAGGAGTTTTGCTAAGCTTGTGTTTCCTGCTTATCATATTCCACATATCAACAGCTGATGTACCCACATACGATTTATGCTCTACTTCGGAAATGGAAAGACCCAGTGAAGCATACATTTCCCGTTCCAGGCGCTGGTGGACAGGTTCACTGTCAACGATTACGCCGTCCATGTCAAATATTATTGTGGTGATCATGCCGTAAAAATAATCGAATACCGCTCAATTGGCATGGATCAGCAGAAATATTCAATTATAACTCTTTGCTCCGAGTATTATTTTTCAAGGTGAAAAAGTCCTATGGCATGGCCCTCATACCGGTTCCAGTACGAAATTGCCTCGTATAATGGAAGCATCTTTACCTTGCATTTTTTTTCTTCAAAAAAATCGGTTGCTTCATCCGACAGCCGTATAGGAACGGCACGACTGCTACCGATAATCATCTCATTGATGGCCGGGTCGTATAAGGCATCTGCCTCCTTAAGTGAAAGCATGCTGAATTGCGATCCACCTGGCAGATACGATTTATCACGTTTAACGATTTCCCCTTCCGCATTAATGAAGAAATCGTAGTCGATATGGTGACTGGCGACGCTGATATCACCAAATTTCGTTGCTTTCAATGTCGGTTTCATGATGTTTTGGGGTTTATGCCGGGTATAATCTTAAACGAATTACCGTAATTGCAGGTTGAAATTTAACCGTATTTACCCCATGACTCGACCGCTTTTAGCATTCTCAACCATACTGATAATTTCAATTCACAGCTTATTTGGTCAAAAGCCTCTCTTTGAATCGCGCGAATTGGATATGGCTTACCAAAAATCCACCAGGTCTAGGTCTGGAATGCCCGGGGAATTATACTGGCAAAACCACAGCAGTTACACGATCATTGCCCGTTTTGTGCCAAAAGAAAGCAAGGTCACCGGTAAACTCAGCGTCGTTTATTACAATGAAAGTCCGGATACACTGAATAGCATTGTTTTCAAATTGATGCAGAATATCTATAAAAAAGGAGCAAACCGCCAGATGCCAGTGGATGAACAGATAGTGCACGATGGAGTACTAATTGAGAATATCCGCTGTGGCGAAAACGAGACATCGGCAGGGATGAATAGCCTTTCAGCGACAGTAGTCAATGTTGGCTTGCCGAATAAACTCCTGCCCGGATCGAATGTGACTGTCAAACTTGATTTCGAAACACCAATTCCAAAAAAGTCAGGTTTACGGAGTGGCACCATCGATAGCAGCAGTTTTTTTGTTGCCTATTGGTTTCCGCAAATAGCCGTGTACGACGATATTTTTGGATGGGATAGAGAGCAATATGTAGGAGTGCCAGAGACGTACAACGATTTTTCTGACTACCAGATACATCTCACCATGCCCTCGGAATACACTGTCTGGGCCACCGGGGACGTCACAAATGAATCAGAAGTTTATAGTAAGCCGGTACTCGAAAGGATAAGGAAATCTAAAAAATCGGAGACTAAAATTCGAATTCTCGCAGAAGAGGATTTTAAAAAGCCGGACGGCAAGGAACTCACCTGGAAATTCAATGCAATCCACGTCCCTGATTTTGCGTGGGGTGCCAGTGACCACTACGTGTGGGAGGCCCAGGCCGCTCAGAACCCTGCTCCGGATAACTTATGCTGGGTTCAGAGCGCTTTTCCGGCCGGTGCGGAATATTTTGAAATGGTGTCCGGTGTGGCCAAAACATCGGTTGAGCTTTTTTCCAGGGAGTTCCCAGGTATACCATATCCGTATTTCAAGCATATTACCTTCAGGGGAACGGATGGAGGAGGGATGGAATTCCCGATGATCGCCAATAATGATGTGGCCTATGATTCTGTCAATACCATCATGGTGACTGCACATGAATTGGCTCATAATTACTATCCGTTCATTATGGGTGTCAATGAACGGAAATTCGGATGGTGGGATGAAACCATGACTACTCTGATGGAGGGTTATGTAAAAGATAAGGCATTTCCTCATCAGAAAATTCGTGGCTTTTTCGACAGGAATGTATCATTCAACTTCCTTGGTCCGGCTCACAGCATGATACCCCTGATTACCGAAACCAGCAACATCATGAAGGAAGGGATTTCAATTACTAATTTTTATATAAAAGGTCCGGCAGCTATGGATATGCTGCAAAATCTTATTGGACAAGATGCATTTATCAGGTACAACAAATCCTTTATGCAAGTATGGCATAGTAAACACCCGACACCGTGGGATTATTTCTATTTTTTCAATGAAAAGGCTGGAGAAGACCTGAACTGGTTTTGGAATATTTGGTTTTATTCTTTTGGATATGCAGATTTATCCATCGTTGAAGTAACGCAATCCGATGCATACCTGAAATTCAGGATTAAAAATAAAGGCGGCTTGCCTGTACCATTCACCATCCGTGTACAGTGCAAGGATGGCGAAGTATTAGAGGAGCAAGTGAATATTCGTGCGTGGGAAACGAATACCGATGAACTAACCTATCGGATTCTCACCGGTAAAAAGGTAACTTCAGTGACGCTGGATTTTCCTGGTTCTTACGACGCCGATCCGACCAATAACACCTATTCGATGGAGTAAAACTGAACATTATGAATGAATTATTGACAGTCATGAAGGTTACTAAACGGGCCGTGAGGTCCATGTTTTTGGTTCTTTTATTTACAAATCAGGCATTTTCCCAGGACGGCTATGCTATCAGAAATCTCAGTGACCTTGCCAACGAGATCCAGTGGAATAAGAAAACCAGTAATGCTGCAATGACTATCGCCGGTTCACCATATCTCCATGATGATTTTCAGGAAGGCGTTGTTTATCTCGAAGGCAAATACAAGGTGGATCACGTTCCGATGCGGCTTAATCTCCACTCTGACGAAATGGAGTTTATGTCTAAGAATACGGTTATGGTCATAGCCGAACCAGCCAAAGTTGATAAAATCATCATCGGAGAAGAGATATTTTTATACATTAAAAAAGAGCAGAAAAGCCAGGTTTCTGGATTTGTAAAGCAATGGAATGATGGCTACCCGGCTATCATCACGAAAATGCAAATTGATTTTTTGAAAAAGGAAGCAGCAAAACCCTATGTTGAACCGAAGCCCGACCGATATGAACGCGCACCGGATGAGATCTTTCTGTTGCTTGGAGATGGAAATATGGAACGGGTAAGTACGATTAAAAAGCTGATACAATCGCTTGGCGCGTACGAAAGTGAGATGCAAGAATATGCTAAAAAGGAAAAAATATCAGCATCAGACCCGGCCGAACTCTCGGCATTTATAGATTATTTCAGGAAACTGAAGTAACCGGACTATCCTTCAATTCGCACTGCCGAACTCTGTTCCAAGCGTGATATATCCAGGATAGGAAATCGGAATGGATCCGAGATTTATAGTGGGTTTAACCTGAAGATTCACACGGGTTGGTTTACCTCCGGCGTCGGCAAGGTTGAGACCGAAATTCAGCAGCGTATTTTTCGATTCACCCTTCAATACTTCCAACAGATTGACGGAAATCGTTAGCGGGATCATCACTGTACCGTTGTTTGCCGGGATGGTATATTGTGCGTTGTTCGTGCCTGTAGCCATTTGGATATCATCGATTTTAAGGATCCAGTCAAACTTGGCCATGGTAGCTGGTGATGTGTTTGGGTTTTTGGATTCCAGATTTAGCACAAAACTCAAAGGCAGGTTGCCGCTGGCGTAGGCCGTAGTGAGTCTGCCGACCTGCACCAGGCTCAGGTCGCTTACGTTCTTTATGGTTTTCACATCCACTCCGGCGAGTGCCGGGTTTTTCAGGGATTCCATACGGAAGTCGCACTTGAATATGTTCGCATATGTCATGAGCGTCTTGCACGAGTAGATTGTCAGTGCTGCGAATGCGATAAAAATCCAGATTTTAAGAGTTTTCATTATTTTCTAGTTATTCTTCCTTAATACAAGTTGCGCGCTAATTTCATTGCCGAACCCCTTCATGGAAATGCAACGGTTGTCCAAAGATACAATACTCCATGCATTGTCAAACTCACCCTCCACCATACCCCTCACATTTATGAAGTGGATATCCCTGTGCATGCCATAATTTCCCTGGTGATTATGCCCGCAAAACCATACTTTAGCGCATGGGTATTTGATGATTTTTTTCATGACTTCCGTAGCGTTGAGCAGGTTATGCTTATCAGGTGGAAAAAGGGGATAATGACAGAATATGACTACGGATTCATCGTTTCCTGTGGCTGTTTTTAGCACTGTATCAAGCCAATCAAGTTGGTGTTTGCTCACGCCTCCATTGTAGAAGTGCGCATTGATGCTTTGATTTTCCTGCATGTTCTGAAGGATTTTTTCTGCTGCGCAATGGTTCCGAGACCCGGGCAAATTGGCGAAAGTGCTGACCTCGTTGCCATCAAGAACGATGAATCGCCATTTCTTTATGGAAAAATGATAATAATTGGCGATGCCCAATGCGTTCGAAACCTGGGATTTTAGCACATCTTCCACTCCATAATCATGATTACCCAGCACATGATACACCGGCATATCTGCTTTTTGAAATATCGGGACTATTTCCTTGAAATTTTCAAAACTACGGTCGATGGTGTCTCCGAGGTTAATAAGAAAGTCGGGCCGTAGCCGGTTAATGACAGAAATTGCCTCCCGCAACTTGATGCCGGCCTTGGCAAAATGACGGTTTTTCACCGGGGGAATTGGTGCATACTGGAGATCAGAAACAACGGCAAAGGTGACTTTATCGGGAACCGTGCTCATGGATTTTTTATGCTTTTTTTACCCCTGATACGGGCTATGTCGCAACTCATCGATTTCAAGGCTCCTAATACCCAGTTCATTCAACCAGCGGGTGAATACCGAAGTATAGCCGTGCATTGTCACCACACGTTCAGCACCGGTGTTTTTTATGGTCTCTATAAGTCCATCCCAATCGGAATGATCAGACAGGACGAAACCGGTATCGGTACTGCCATCGGACATATTGCGTCCCGTCTGCACCCAACCCGATGCTGCTGCAATAGAAAATGGATGCAAATCGCGGAGGGAATTACCGCCAGTGAAAGAGGGCGGTGCAATGATGAGATTTCCACGTATTTGTTCAGGAGTAGTCGATTCAGTGATGGTAATGGTTTTGGGAAAATTATGGCCACAACTATGTATTGCCTCGTTCATCTGTGCGATTGATTTATGAATGTAAATTGGTCCGATGGATGAATCTATGTTTTGAATGATTCGTTGCGCTTTTCCTAGGGAGTAAGCAAATAATATACTTGAAACAACGTCTTCGCGGTTGTTACGCCACCAGTTGTTAATCCGGTCGTACTCCAATTGTTGTTCTGGCCAATGATACACCGGAAGTCCAAAGGTACATTCCGTGATAAAGGTATGGCAGAGGACAGGTTCAAATGGTTCGCTTACGTTGTCTTTTTCAATTTTATAATCTCCGGAAACGACCCAAATTTCACCATCCGATTCTATACGAATTTGCGACGAGCCAAATACGTGTCCGGCCGGATGGAGCGACACGCGCACACCATTCATGGAAACCGTTTCGTCGTAGCTAAGCGTCTGAACAGAAATTTTCTTTCCCAGTCGCGCCCTGATCAGCGGCTCAGTGTGTGTGTGAGCCAGATAATGATGATGTCCGGGCTTTGCATGATCGGAATGGGCGTGCGACACGATGTTCCTCTCCACACGTCCAGAGGCGTCGATGTAAAAATCGCCGGCAGGGCAGTACAAACCGTATTTTGTGAGGCGCAATAAGTTTGACATTCCTTAAATAAAAAAGGCAACTTAATCAGATGCCTTTTCAAAAACCATAAATGCGAGGTCTTATTTATTATAAACGTATGTCAGGAATTCTTTTTTCGTGTCTTCGTTAGTGAATTTGCCACCGTAGTAGGAAGTCACAGTACTGCTGCTTGTGTCCTGAATACCGCGCGATGACACACAAAGATGTTCGGCATCAACTATTACGGCGATATCTTCAGTTTCGAGAAGCGATTTCAGTTCATTGCCGATCTGCATTGTAAGTCTTTCCTGTACTTGTGGTCTGCGGGCAAAATACTGAACTACTCTGTTGATTTTTGATAAGCCAATCACCTTGCCACTGCTGATGTAGGCCACGTGTACCTTTCCGATGATCGGTACAAAGTGGTGCTCGCAGTTGGAGTAGATGGTGATGTTTTTTTCCACCAACATCTGATTGTAATTGTATTTATTCTCAAAGAGTTTTATGTCAGGCTTATTCTTGGGATTGAGTCCCGAGAAAATCTCGTTTACATACATTTTGGCAACGCGTTCCGGAGTTCCTGAAAGACTGTCATCGTTCAGGTCGAGTCCTAGAATAAGCATTATTTCTTTGAAATGTTTTTGTATCAGCTCGACTTTCAAATCGTCATCAAGGTCAAAAGCATCTTCACGCAAGGGTGTATCTGCGGATGTTCCGATATGCATATCGCCGATTTCATCGACAGACATACCATTAATATGACGGGTATTCCACAAAGTTTCTTTCGGTTTCATAGAGCTTTACTTTTATTTCTAGTTGTTTGTCAATTTTTTCTCTCAAAATGTTCCAAATCACCACCACAATGTTTTCAGCAGTTGGGTTGAGCGACCGGAATTCTGTCGTATCTAGATTAAGATTTTTGTGGTCGAAGCGATCCAGGATATTTTCCTTCACTATATCACTCAACACTTTCATGTCGATGACATAGCCGGTAACGGGATCTATTTCCCCGCTAATCTTTACCACCAGTTCGTAATTGTGACCATGATAATTCGGATTGTTGCATTTACCGAAGACCATAT
>JBGSYX010000363.1:0-9560 GCA_041750735.1 Cyclobacteriaceae bacterium | reverse complement strand
TGCATCGTGATGATCTTGATCGACGGATCCTCCCTAAGTAGTTTCCTCAATTTAGTTATATAAACGTCCATGCTGCGGGCGTTGAAATAAGAATCGTCACCCCAAACAGCCTTCAGGGCAATGGTACGTGTCAATGTTTCATTCTTTTTCTGAACGAGCAGTTTCAGCAATTCCGATTCCTTCGTCGTAAGTTTGGTGACGCCGTTTTGGGATGACAATAGTTGATTTTGGTTGTCAAATTGAAACATGCCAATCTGATGGATGCCATTTTCTCCCTCAATATCCTGCCGTGCAATTCGTTTGGTGATGGCCTGTATGCGCAACAGAAGTTCTTCCATGCTGAATGGCTTGGTCATATAATCGTCAGCACCGATTTTTAACCCCCGAATAGTATCTTCTTTCATGGATTTGGCCGTAAGGAATATGATAGGAGTGAACTCATCGACGTTGCGGATTTCCTGTGCGAGGGTGAAGCCGTCCTTTTTAGGCATCATAATGTCGAGTATCAGCAGGTCGTATTTCGATTGTTTGTATTGACGCAAGCCTTCTTCACCATCTCTGCCAAGAGTAGTTTCCATACCTTTCAGTTGAAGGTATTCGGCGAGGATCTGACCCAGGTTGGGGTCATCTTCAACGATCAGAATTTTGAGTTTTTCCATGGTATGGGATGAAGATTTCAAATGTACTGCCTCGGGCAACATCACTTTTCACACTGATAACGCCGCCAAGCACTTCAAGAATGGTCTTAACATACGTGAGCCCGAGCCCGAAACCTTTCACGTCGTGCAGGTTACCGGTTGGTTCACGGTAAAATTTTTCGAAAATCCGGCCCTGTACTTCCTTGGACATACCGATGCCTTTGTCAGCTATCTGAAGCACAACACCGTTTTCCGTGTTATTGGTTGAAATAGTAATTTCAGGACTTTCGCGGCTGTATTTATTAGCATTGTCCAGGAGATTGTAAATGATGTTGGTGAGATGGACTTCATCGGCTACGACATTCTGGTTTTCAGCTAGCAGATGTTTCTTCACCATCCCTCCCCGCTTTTCAATTTGAATGTGAATATTTTCAAGCGCCCGATCTATAACTTCATGGATATTGAGGGTTTCCAGTTTCAACTTAAAATCCTTCTTTTCCAATGTGGCCATCTGGAGCACTTTTTCCACCTGCTGGCCCAATCGCCTGTTTTCTGCCTGAATGATGGAAATATATCGGCTAAAAAACTCACCATTCTTCTTCACTTCACCATCCTGAAGGGCTTCACAAGCCAGCGCCACGGTAGAAATTGGTGTTTTAAATTCATGGGTCATATTGTTGATGAAGTCGTTTTTAATCTCCGATAATTTCTTTTGCATCAATATAGTATGCAGTGCATAGCCGAAAATACCGATAATCACCAGAACCAACAATACAGATGAGGCCAGTGAAATCCATATTTTCCCCAGAAGAAATGTCTGTTGGTCTGGGAAATATACCGACAGGTAATTGCCAGCTGGGATGATATCCCGCGTAAACAGGTTTGTCCGGAATTCAGACTTCATTATGCCCGATTTGTCGGCTGTGCCGCCTGCGAGAACAATTTTTTGAGTAGATCCGTCGATGACGCCATAGTCAAAATCCGTATCGATGCCCTGGTTTTGGAGCGCTGAAGTTAGTAATGTCTGCAACTGCCTCTCATCGATACGGTTCTCGAGTTTTCGGTCCTTTGAAAGCAATTCATTCAGAACCACGGTCACCATCTCGGTCTTTTCCTCCACTTTGTTTATTTTGCGTTGCTTCAGCACATTATATTCGACAACTGAATCGATGTTCGACTTTATTTTTTTCACTTCGATCAATACGTCCTCGTCGATCCAGACAGCTTCACTTCCCGGGAATGGCCTATCAGACTCTATATCGAAAATCATGGTTTTCTGGTCACGCGAAAGACTATCGTTCGAGAAAAATACCCGCCGAACATCCTCCTGGCGGAGCAGTTTTGTTTTGGCCGAATCGCTCTTGACACCGGTGCTTATAAAGCGGATGCTGTCCAGATCGATCCAGGTTTTGCCCTCCTGGGAATACTGCAGTTTATTGGCGGCAGTATAAAGTATCTCCTGCTGCTCCAGTTTATCCGACACCGCATTCAGTGCATCGTGCACCCCTTTTTTAAACCTATCCTCGCTTACGCTGATGGCATTATTGATCCAGTACCACTGAAAACTCACCAGTCCCGTGAGTGCCAGCGCCATCAATATGATAATCCATTTGAGCTTATTCTGCGTCATGCGATCAAAATTACGTCAAATGATTCTATCCGTTTTGGTTTTAACATTATTTAACATTCTTTAACAAAATGTGGCTTTTTTCCGGCGACAGGCTCGTTTACCTTTGGTTCAACAAAATGAAAATATTATGAAACGAACAATGACTTTCTCAATAATGCTGATTCTCGTCACGCTTGGATTGGTTTCCTTTATTTCCGGCGAGGAATCGGGTAATGTGCACCTGAAGGTTACTAAGAACGAAGGTGGAAAAACGACCGTATTACAGAAATCCTATGAAAATATGGACGCGCTGAAAAGCGATGAAGAACTGAAAAAATTTGATGTTCTTATGAAAGAATGGGCTAATGATGCGGGAAAAGAAAAGGTCTTCTCTTTTGAAAATAGCGATGACAAGGATAATGTGATTATCATGAAAAAACCAGGTGGTGAATCAATGACCTGGGTGAATGAAAACGGGGATACAGTGAGGACCGAAAAGGAGATCATCATTAAACATAAGGATGGCAAGGAAGAGAAAATCATTACGGAGCAAAAGAAAGTGATGGTCTTCTTCGGTGACGGCCAAAAGGAAATGATCATAAAAATCGACAGCGATGGAGCAGAAGAAAAGGCCTGGACTGATGAAAAAGGAAATGTAATCAAATTGAAAGAAGGTGACGGCGAAAAACAAGTCATTGTATTCGATTCTGCAGGCACAAAAAAGATAATTATTAAAAAGGGCTCCGGTGCAGATGACATGACCTGGACTGACGAAAAAGGGAATGTTATGAATCTTAATGAGAATTCAGGCGACAAAAAAGTCATTGTCATCGTTGACAACAAAGACAAGACCGAAGAAATCGAGGTGAACGTAGAAACGAATGAGGAGATAAGCGGTGATCAGAAAACCATTACCAAAAAAGTTTGGGTGACAGAAGATGGTAAGAAGATGGAATTGGAGGGTGACGACATGGAGATTATTACCAAAGGCGATACATTCAATATCAGGATAGATCACATGGGTGATGAGCTTATTGCCAGGGGAGATAAAATGATAATGATGAAAAAACGTGACATAGACGGCCCTGGGGAAACCATGGACGTGAACATTGAGAACAAAAATGGTGAACAGTTCATTGAAATCAGCATTAATAGATCGGCATCGATGAGCGTTACGATCTCTGACATTGATCAAAATGATGCATCGCTGAAAGGAGCCACAGTTTCATTGAAAAGCAATCTGAAATCGTCTTCGATCAGTTACGACCCAAATCCCGGCACCGGCAAATTCACGCTGAAGTTTGCACTTGATCAAAAGGAGCCTGTCACGGTGAAAGTGCTCGATATTCTCGGCAATGAAGTGTACAACGAAATGGTCATGGATTTTCAGGGCAATTATGACAACCAGATCGACCTGAACGGAAAGAGTAAGGGTATTTACATATTGCAGATCGGTCAAAACAAAAAGACGCTTGTCAGAAAAATAGTGATTGAATAATTTTTGCAGAATACTAACTTTGCAGCGACTTATTATGGAAGGTTAACAGCCTTCCATTTTTTTTAATTATCAAACAAATGGAAATCGTAAACAACAGGTACACCATTCAGGGCGTAGACATGCTCAGTGTGGTGAAAGAATTTGGTAGCCCCATCTATGTGTATGACGCCGAAAAGATCGGCCAGCAGATCCAAACAATAAAGTCATCATTCCCGGGAGTGAAGCTGAAGATCAAATTTGCCTGCAAAGCGCTGACCAATATTTCCATCTTGAAACTTATCCGCGCCAAAGGTGCAGAACTCGACACTGTCTCCATCCAGGAAGTACAGCTTGGTCTCCGTGCTGGTTTCAAGCCGGAAGAAATCCTATTTACGCCCAATTGCGTCTCGTTCAAAGAAATTAAAGAGGCTATCAAATTGGGGGTGATGATCAATATTGACAATATCTCCATTCTGGAGCAGTTTGGTCATGAATTTCATAATTCCGTACCCGTGTGCATACGGCTGAATCCGCACATCATGGCCGGAGGTAATAAGAAAATATCTACCGGTCATGTCGATTCAAAATTTGGTATTTCCATTTTTCAGATCCGTCATTTGCAGCGGGTGATCGCGAGTAACAATTTAAATGTTATTGGTCTGCATATGCATTCAGGCTCGGATATACTCGATGCTGAAGTATTTCTTCGTGGCGCCGAAGTTCTTTTTGACGCAGCAAAGGACTTTCCTGACTTGCAGTTCATCGATTTTGGCAGTGGATTCAAAGTTGCCTATCGCGAAGGAGACGTCACAACCGATCTGAGTGATTTGGGTTTGAAATTGAGCAAGGCCTTCAAGGCCTTCTGCAAGGAATATGGCCGAAACCTGGAAATATGGTTTGAACCCGGAAAATATATTGTCAGTGAAGCCGGCTATCTTTTGGTGAAGACCAACGTGATTAAAACCACCCCAGCCACTGTATTTGTCGGAGTAGATTCAGGACTAAATCACCTTATCCGCCCGATGATGTACGATGCGTATCACGACATGGTGAATATCAGCAATATCAATGGAACTAAGCGCATTTATACCATTGTCGGCTATATCTGTGAAACAGATACATTTGGCCTGGACCGAAAACTCAGCGAAGTGCATGAGGGCGATATTATTGCGATAAAAAATGCTGGAGCATACGGCTATATGATGTCCAGCAATTATAATTCCCGCTTTCGTCCGGCCGAAATCCTGATCATCGATGGAAAAGCCAAACTCATTCGCAAGCAGGAGACGATGGAAGATTTATATAAAAACCAGGTCGAAATCGATATTTAAAAAACTGTTTGAGCTGCATCCATGATTTCGTACGGCGTCAATTCAGATTAACCGGTAAATGCCTGGTCTTGCGGTATTTCCTTGGTGAAACTCCGTAATGATCCCTAAAGATATTGATAAAATGGGTGCTGGAATTATAGCCCAGTTCATGGGAGATATGCCTGATATCCATATCGGTATTCATGAGCATTTCGCTGGCCTTTTCATACTTCAGGCTCTTGATGTAAGCATAAATGCTCTGATGAAAGAAATAGTGAAACATCGCCTGAAGTTTACTTTTACTGAACCCCACTTCGCGCGATAATTCCTCCAGTGTAAACGTGTGGCCGATGTTGTTTTTTATATAATCCACCAGCGCGTAAAGTCGCTTCTGATCGTTGATCGAATAGCGTGAACTGATAATTTGCTTGTTGAAACTCTGCTTGTAGAAGTGATCAAAAAACAGCACCACTGCTTCATAACCTTTGTCTTTAACAATGAGAGGTATGAGTTTTTCATTAAACTCCGACCTGAATACATCCTTGAAAAGTCGTACAAAGCGGTTGGTAAGCGGCTCAAAATGCATCACTTTGTCAGGGCCAAAAATCATCCCTTCAAATTCAGCATTTTGGGTAATGAAATCGTTCAGGTTTTTTTTCAACCATTCCAATGACGCATATATCCTAATCATGTAGCAATGTGTGTCCACCGGGATGATAAACTGGTTTCTCACGTTGGTGGTAAAGAATTGTACGCCACCGGACTTCACTTCTGTATATTCCTGATCGACCTGGCGGAAATACGAATATCCCTTCTCCAGGTATTTGAAAAAAATATTGATGCCGTGTTTTGTGCGACTGGGGGTAGAAAGCAAGTTAAATTCTCCCCTCATCTCCATTTCGCCAAAGGTGACGGTCAATCCTTCTTCAATGACATACTCCCTGATGATACCGGTACCATGCTCTTTGGGCAGAACCAATTCCTTGTCCCTGATCGATACGCCGGACTGGCTGGAGATAGCCTCCAGCCAACTGCCATTTCCCGTTACGGTTATTGATAAATTCATAATGATTCAGAAATATAACAGACTATATCAGTATTTGCATGGATATTTTATTCAATTATGTCACCACGCATTGCTTCCATCTTTTGTGTTTGATTTTTCTGAAACATCCAATCGTTGTACAATGCAATCTTGTAGTCAAAAGTAATCCTGCTACTAAGAATGTTGAATGTGTACTGCGTATTTCGTGCCTGCATTCGCGCATATTTAGATAAAACCAGATGCGCATCCTTTTGCATTACTATAAATTGTAAAGTTGCCTGATCGGTCTTGTCGTTGATTCTTTCCGATGGAGAATTGACAGCAAAAGCTGTCGCGAAAGTAATTATGATTAATGCGAGTGTACTAGTGAATCGTTTCATGCTTCTAATTTTTAGTTTAGTGACATTAACGAGCCTTAATGCATAATAAATAATGTAAAAATATTAATAAACTATGCGATAGCATTTAAATGAAGTTTTATTTTGATAAAATATTCAAATCCAAATGGGTGGTGCCGGTTATTCAAACACAACAAAAAAGGGCATCCTTTTTCGGAATGCCCTTTTCGCTGATATAGGTTTCGCTACTTGTGCGTTACCGCAGTATCATCGGTGAGCTGTTTACTATTAGGATAGTTTTTATTCAGCTTATGATTCATTACACGGTAATGATATTCTTTTGCAGGCTTCATCAACTCCACGGATCCCTCGATTGGGTTTTGGTTGAGTTTGTTGTTCCTGGCCTTATAGCTGTATATGTCCGCACGAAGATCTTTTTTGGCCGGCATAGTAATGGCGGTCTCTTTTACTTCTTTTGAATAATTCGGATTGAGTTTATGATTTCTGTTCCGATAGTTGTTATCGGACTGACCAAACGCAAAGGCGGTCATCATAAACATCCCGGCGAGTATTACGAGCGTCTTTTTCATATTTTTCTTTGATTTTGTAATTTCTAAGTTACTCATTAAGACGATTCGATCGCTGTATAAATTTGCTATAAATATGATAATAACTATGCGATATATTTAATTCGACACCTTTTTGAAGCAAAATTTGGGCCTTCATTGGTTCAATTTTTAACCGATTTTATCGGCATTTTCCTACTCGAAAAAAATACCAGACAATTTGAGACCTAGCTTAGCTGATTTTGGTATATGATTTAATAGTTGGAAGGTCATTTTTACCCTATTTTTTAAATTATCACAAAAAACTTTCTATCGCGGCTTTTGGCAAC
Organism: Cyclobacteriaceae bacterium; assembly: GCA_041750735.1. GTDB lineage: Bacteria > Bacteroidota > Bacteroidia > Cytophagales > Cyclobacteriaceae > JAAUQL01. Next base: position 2,248 of record JBGSYX010000363.1, on the reverse strand, counting down.
AAAAAAGCCCGAAATATCCATTCCGGGCTCCTGCTTTTTAAGAAATTAAAGTACTATTCTGGTTGTATTTCCGCAGGTGGAATAGCACCGTCGCTTTTCATCAAATAGGTGTCAAACCACTGCATCAATCGAATATTATAATCGAAACGGGCGGTAGCATTTCTATTGCCGTGGCCCTCGCCGGGATAGAGCACCAGCCTCACCGGCGTTTGAGTGCGTGTCTTTATATGCCTATATAGCTCTTTAGATTGTCCCGGATCTACGCGCGTGTCACCAGCACCGGCTGCGATAAGAAGCGGTGTTTTGGCCTGTCCGGCATAGTAAATCGGGCTTCGTTTCAAATAGAAATCATAGTCGTCGTAGATGTGATTCAACTCATGGACATAGTACATTTCTTCCGGTATATCGCTGGTTCCCCATTTGGAAATGTTGTTGCTGATTCCGACGAACATAACCCCAGCGGCGAATCGATCCGTGTATTTCGTGGACATCCAGGCAGTTGCATATCCACCATAAGATCCTCCGGTTACACCAACTTTTGATTTATCCACTATCCCTTTGTCGATGAGAAAATCGATGCCGTCAACGATGTCATCAAACTCTTTGCCTGCCGGATCGCCCTGGCTCGATTTAGAAAAACTCACACCACGACCGGTGCTTCCACGGTAGTTTGGATAAAAAACAGCATATCCAGCTGCTGCTCCCGAATGACCGGGCGTTGAATATCCCGTCAGCCAGCCATTATTGTAATGCGACTCCGGGCCGCCATGAACTACCGTGATCATTGGGTATTTTGTGCCCTTTTTATAATCAACAGGCAGGATGAGAATCCCTTGTAATTCCAGCCCATCCTTTGCTTTGTAGGTCACAATATCCTGACTGCCCAATAACTTTTCGTTGAGCCACGGATTGCTGTCGGTGAGTTTTTTTGTTGCATTGCCATCAAAAAGAAAAAGTTCAGCAGGGTGAGTAGCGCTCGAGCCCACCATCGCTAATGCTCCATTGGTTGCGGTGGAGAAATCAGTAAAAATCAAATTGCCTTTGTCAATGGATTTTTGCATGCCTTTTCCATTTGAGCCAACCGTTGCCAAAGTGCAGTAAACACCTTCGCTGGCAATAAAGCGGATCGTCTTATCATCTGCCCAGTCGATCTTTTCGATTTTTCCCTTGAATTCCGGTAGTATATTTTTTGGTTTTGAATTCATGATGTCAGCCACAAAGAGGCATTCTGCAGCCGGATCGTGAATGTCAGCGCCGCTAATAAAAGCGATCGATTTACTATCATGATTCCAGACGATTGAACCCAGCTTGGCCTGATGGCTTACAGTACTTTTCACCTGAAGGGTTGATGCGTCAACAATACTAATCACCTGCTTCATATATGAATCATCCACAAGCGCTGTAGGCGCCGCAGCGATCGCGATTTTTTGACTATCCGGACTCCAGTGTGCTGCATAACATTGCCCAGCAACCGTTGTGATTTCAGTCGCTACCTCTCCCGGGGCAGCGATAAATGCCCTGGTCAGTGCCAGGTTTTCTTCGAAAATAATCGGGGTATATGGCAGTTTGGAACTCTTATCATTTTTTTCTTCCGCCAGAAAGACGAGTTTAGATCCATCTGACGACCATTCATAGGAAGAAATTGATGTGCTGTGAGTATGGATTTTCAACGCTTCACCACCGGTTACGGGAATCTCATACAGGCATGAGCCGGAATCCCCTGCTCTTTTCGCGAGGAAGGTAATGGTGTTGTACTTAGGCCGAAAAGCAACTCCCCGAACGCTGCCTGTGGTCACAAAAGGCAATGCGGCAGCATTTTTAACATCATAAAGCCAAAGCTTCATAGACGCCATGCTGTTTTCCTTTGTCGGATCTGCGGGTTCAGATACGGTGTATGCGATTTTGCTCCCATCCTCACTCATTACAGCAGATCCCACATTTTTTATCATCGCCACATCCATGGGGGTAAGGGCGCTTTTTTGCGCCGCCGCCAACTGTACAGTTAGCACCAGCGCAAGAAAAAGTAATTTTCTCATTGTTCTCTTCATTAAGAATTATATAAAATTTTCAAAGTGCGAATATAGATGGGCACAACAGGTATTCAAAATTTGTGAAATGGAAAGAGTATTGGGCTTCGCGAGGATACTAATCAAGACAATAAACCCAAGCGATACGCTTGCGTCGGGTAGTGACTCTTCATCAAAGCATAGATCGAATAGCCGAAACCACATCATATAAAAAAGGCCCG
>JBGSYX010000362.1:0-3533 GCA_041750735.1 Cyclobacteriaceae bacterium | reverse complement strand
GGCATCATCAGGATACGGGTCACTATTCATGTGGAGCGCACGAGCCAAAGAGCTATATTATTAGGCCATAAAGGTGAGCGTATAAAAAAAGTTGGCACTGAGGCGCGGTTGGATATGGAGCGATTTTTTGGGAAGAAAGTGTTCCTTGAGCAACATATCACGGTAACCCCGGACTGGCGAAAGAGATCCGACAAGTTGAAAGGATTTGGGTACTGAACACTCTGGACACTGTGGATGCGTGACTTTTTGCGTCAACAACAATATTTAATTCGACATAATTTATATTGACCAAAAGTCCATGATGAACTGGATACAACTACTTAGCGACAGAAGGGCTGACGAGCAACCTGCTCACAGAGGCCAACTTCGTTCACGCTTTGAGCAGGATTACGACCGGATTATTTTCAGCTATCCGTTTCGGATGTTGCAAGACAAGACGCAGGTATTTCCGTTGCCAAAGCATGATTTTGTTCATACCCGCTTAACGCACAGCCTGGAAGTAGCAAGTGTGGGTAGATCATTGGGAAAACTCGCCGGAGGAATACTCATCGAAAAACACCCTGAAATCAAAGATATTGGCTTCACATCGCATGACTTCGGAGTTATTGTGTCAGCAGCCTCATTGATGCATGACCTGGGAAATCCGCCCTTTGGCCATGCCGGTGAAAGCGCCATATCCGACTACTTTCATAGCTCAGAAGCCAGTCTCAGGCACCATGTATCGGAAAAGGAATGGGCCGATCTCATTAATTTCGAGGGAAATGCACAAGGATTTCGTCTGGTAAATAAGCGAAATTTCCAGGGACTGAAATTGACTTTTGCCACATTAGGAGCGTTCATTAAGTATCCGCGGGAATCCGTCATATCCAATCCGGAAAAGTGGCGAAAAAGCCAGAAGAAATACGGTTTTTATCAATCAAATAAAAGCTTCTTTAATGAATTGGCTGATGATACTGGTCTGCTTCGTCTAAACCCTGCGTCAGGTGCATCCTGGTGCCGTCATCCGCTGACTTTTTTGGTGGAAGCGGCTGACGATATTTGCTATAATATCATTGATTTGGAGGATGGTACAAACCTGGGGCTGGTTTCCATGGATGAATCCAAGTCATTGCTGGCGGAAATTATAGGGCAGGAATACCAGGAAGAAAAGTTTACCAAAATCGAAACCAACCGCGAGCGGATCAGCACATTGCGGGCCCTTACGATTCGGTCGCTCATTCAGCAGTGTGTTGATACGTTCATGGCAAATGAGAATGATATGCTTTGTGGACATTTTGATGCTGCCATCACTGACAACATTCTGTCGTCCCACACATTAAAAAAAATCCAGGCGCTGTCGATGGAAAAAATATATAAATCCATGCCGGTTATAGAGCGCGAAGTAGCTGGTTTTGAAGTTATTCATGGACTTTTGAATGCTTTTATCCCATCCGTGATTTCACGAAATGTTATCAAAAGCAAAAACTGGCACCACGATAGTCTTTTACGATTATTGTCTGCGGATTATAGGTTGGAGATACAACAGGCAGAAACACCCTATGAAAACTTGCGCGTTGTACTTGATTATATTTCGGGGCTCACTGACTCCCACGCCTTGGCGTTATACAGAAATATCAAAGGGATTACCTTACCGCACCTCTGATCGAGGAGGGGGTAGAATGCTATTTTGCTTTTATAAACCTGAATCTGGCGGTCACACCCCAGTTTCCACTATAACCTTTGAATTCATCCGTCAACATGAAGCCCGGCCGATAGTCGATTCCGACTGTTAAAGGGAATTTGAAGCAATATTCCACACCAAAATCGCCGGCGATCCCAAGGTTAAAGGTTTCTCCAAAATAGAACTCCGGACCGAGTCCTGGATAAAACTTGAGGCCGGTTGGCCCACCATCCAGCGCAAACATCCAATCCAGATAGGTGCCCAGTGCAAAGTCGCCTTCCACATAAAACCCTGTATGGAGTCTTGGCGCTTTTGAAAGTGGAAAGGTGGCATCGATTGAGAATTTATCACCAAAAGCCCTGATGCCGGCCTCGAATGCGGATTGGGCCCGGGAGATTTCAATCATGGAAAATATAAAGATTGAAATGGTGAGTAGCCTTATTAGCTTGAATTTCATATGCTGATCATATTGAAAATAAAAAAGTCAGGACTTCGATGGAAACCCTGACTTTTTGTTGAATGTGACAAAGGTTATTTTGTTGGTTTAAATCCTACGCCTTCGCCAAATCTGAAGCGCGCCATAAGTCCCCAGTTGTTCGTCCTGAATCCAACATCATTGGTAAAAAATAAGCCAGGGCGCCAATCTAAACCGATTGTTAATGGAAATTCAAAAGAATACTCAACACCAAAATCACCGGCTACGCCAATATTGAAATCGTTTCCAAAGTACATTTCAGGACCTACGCCAGGATAGAATTTCAGTCCGGTCGGGCCGCCATCCAGAGCAAACATCCAGTCAAACAAAGCTGCAAGACCAAAATCGCTGTTCATGGGCATGCCGTTATTGCCAAAATAAGCAGAAGCGTGAAGCCTTGGCCGCGCCGATAAAGGTATGGTCGCATCGATGGCGAAATCCTGTCCGAAACGGATACCAGCTTCCCAATTTGATTGAGCGTTTGTTTCAACGGCGAATAAACCCGCGATAACAATGCTAAGCGTAATAACTTTTATTGCAAAATTCCTTTTCATGATTTTAATTTTATCTTTTTATGGTTATTGGATAGTGGTGCGAAAATAGAAAAAAACCGACCTGCAATCAACCTTTCAACAAACTTATTGCATCGACAATGCCTGGTAAATGGAAAAAGCGTGAATTATTCATCTCAAAATCAATATGTTCATGAGCCCATGTGGTGTGGTATGGAACGTGGATCGCATAGCTGCCGATATTAATAACAGGAAGGATGTCTGACTTTAGCGAATTGCCTATCATTAAAAACTCCTCCGACGTCGCATTTAGTTTTAATAAGAGCTTAGAATAGTCAGCTTCCTTTTTATCAGACATGATCTCTATATGATGAAAGTATTTTTCCAGTCCCGAATTGCGCAGCTTTCGTTCCTGGTCCAGCAAATCGCCTTTTGTAGCCACAACAAGCAGATATTTACCATGAAGTGATTTTAGTACTTGCTCCACTCCCTCAAGGAGTTGAATTGGTTTGTTGATCAGTTCTTTGCCAAGGTCAATAATTTTCTGAATCGTCAACGCGCTCAGTGCATGATCAGTGATGCGCATGGCGGTTTCGATCATGGACAGCATGAAACTTTTTGCACCGTAGCCATATAAGTCAAGGTTGGCCATCTCGGTTTTAAAGAGCTCTTGCGATATGTGATGATGCGATAGAAAATCTTCCAGAAGTTGGCAGAATTTCTGCTCCACTTCCTGATAATTCGGTTCATTTACCCACAGTGTATCATCAGCGTCAAACGCTACAATCCGGATATTTTTCATGGATGAAATATAAAAAATAAGTTTGTAAATATGGGTATGGAATTGCCTATCCCCAGATGGTACGCTAACGGGAGAATTATTTAT
>JBGSYX010000361.1:0-4551 GCA_041750735.1 Cyclobacteriaceae bacterium | reverse complement strand
GTTGAAGATGATGAATGGTATTGTGAATTCATCTCCTACAACCTTCAACTTGATGGCGGATATGATATTGTAAAATTCCATAATGGAAAGGACTGCCTCAATAATCTGAAAGAAAAGCCCGATATAATCACCCTCGACTATCAATTACCCGATTTGTCAGGCGAAGAGTTACTGAAGAAAATAAAAGATTTTGACCCCGAAATCGAGGTCATTGTTATTTCAGAACAGGAAAAAATTGAGACAGCCGTTAACCTATTAAAACTGGGAGCATTTGATTATATCGTAAAATCAAAAGATATACGGGACCGCCTGTTAAATGTGCTCAGGAACATAAAAAGGCAAAGAGAATTAAAAGAACATATCGATCTCCTCCAATCTGAAGTAGAAAGGAAATATGATTTTGAAAATACGATTATTGGCAGCAGTCCGGAAATTAAAAAGGTTTACAACCTGATTGAGAAGGCTATCACCACCAATATGGTTGTCACTATCACTGGTGAAACTGGCACCGGTAAAGAGTTGGTTGCTAAAGCTATCCATTACAACTCCCCTAGAAAAAAGGAAGCCTTTCTTGCTATTAACATGGCCGCAATACCAAAAGACCTGATAGAAAGTGAACTTTTTGGCCATGAAAAGGGTGCATTTACAGGTGCACAAATAGCACGAATTGGCAAGTTTGAAGAAGCGAGCGGTGGCACATTATTCCTTGATGAGATCGGTGAAATGGACCTTCATCTACAGGCTAAATTATTGCGTGCACTTCAGGAAAAAGAAATAACCCGGATTGGAAGCAATAAGCCCATAAAAATCGACAATAGGATCATAGTTTCAACAAATCGTAATCTCAAGGAAGAAGTAAAGGAGAAAAGATTCCGAGACGATCTATACTACCGGCTTCTCGGAATTACTATAAACATGCCTCCATTACGGGAAAGAGAAAATGATGTGATTGCATTGTCGAGATTTTTTATGGATAAATTCTGTAATGAAAATCGTATGAATAGCAAAGTATTAAGTCGGGAAGCTCAGAAAAAACTCCTGTCTTATTCATTTCCTGGAAATGTCAGAGAATTGAAATCAATCATTGAATTGGCGGTGGTAATGTCTAATACTGAAGAAATTATGGCAGAGGATATTTCTATTGAGGCCAATGAAAAGGTTGCAGAGATCATAGACTACGAACTAACGCTGAAAGAACATAATTTTAAAGTGGCCAAAGCATACCTGAAGAAATATAATGATAATGTAAAAGTCGCGGCAGAAAAGTTGGGTATTGGCTTTTCCACATTATACAGGATGTTGCGGAGTGAAGCGCCGTAATTTTGTCATTTTGACAATTATTTTGTTCAATTGACAATATCGGAATGATAATACTAGACGCATTGCATTGATTATGTGATACTTACAACTTTGGCTGGGTTTTTAGTAACAGTTGGTCATTACACACTAAACAGTTACTACAATGAAAAAGACATTTCTATTAGCAAGCGTTGCTGCCGTGATTATTGGAGCCGCTTCATGCACCGACAAAGAAAAGGAAGCCCAGCTGCAAGGCAGCATAGACAGTCTGCAGACTGAAATCAGACAACGCGATACACAGGTGACTGAGTATTTTACGCTTGTTTCGGATATCGAAAGCAATATTAAGGAGATTAAAGAACGTGAAAAGATGATCTCCATTAATACAGAAAAAAATCAAGCAGGCTCTGAGGATTCTAAAAAGCAAATCCTGAATGATCTCAAGGCAATAAATGCGCTGATGCTGGAGAATAAAACCAACCTGGAAGCATTGGATAAAAAACTTCAGAACTCCAACTATCAAACCGGTAAATTCAAAAAGATGGCTACCGAACTCGAGGAAAGGGTAACAGCCCAGGCGACAGAAATTGAAACTCTGAATACACAATTAAATGAATTGGTCGCCAAAAACGAAACATTAAATACAAGAGTCGATTCCCTTTTCACCATCAACACAACTAAATCAGAAGTTCTCGCAGAGAATGAAGCCACCATTCAGGATATGGATACTCAAATGCACACTGCATATTATACATCAGGTACATCTGAGGAACTTATTGCGAAACATATCATAAACAAGGAAGGCGGTTTCATTGGTATTGGAAAAGTAGAGCTTTTGAACCCACAGATAAATAAGAGTGATCTGACATCAGCAGATATCCGGGACCTGAGCTCCATTCCTATAAACAGTAAAAAACTGGAACTAGTCACGAATCATCCGGCTGATTCTTATGAGATTGTCCTCAACGAAGACGAAAAGCAGGTTGACAAACTCGTCATTCTTGATCCTGACAAATTTTGGGAATCCTCCAAATTGCTGGTAATGGTAACCAAATAAAATACACTGTTAAACCAAATTACACAGAGTTCAAATACTCAGAAATAATTGAACTCTTGCAAGTGCTCTTAACCAGACGAGGAAGTAACTGAATTATACTTCTTCGTCTGGTTTTTTATCATCAATAATGTACAACCACCTGATTGAATACCTTCGGATATAGTCCTCACGACTGATCACAAAAATATGGGTAAGGTGAAATTAAACGACTTTCCCAATTTCGTTTTTCTTACGATTGAGTTATAATAAAATACATTCATATTGCTTATAGAGCCCCTAATGAATCCCTTTAGCTTTTAACTAATTTTCATTTGATTAAACCTTATTGATTCATTATTATTGGGTTTACCTTATTCTTACTCTGCACAAAATCTGTCGTATATCTCAGTCAATGGCGAGGTTTGTGAGATGCGGTGATGTTCAAATTCATCACGTAGCTAGCCAGTTTTTTTTGGTTCAACAACGAAAAATATTTCTTCAATTTCTTATATTAGTTCAATTTAACTGAAACCAGGCTATCCACCAATTGATTGCTATGGAATCGAAGTTATTAACCAATCTGAACATTGTCACCTTTAACTAACAATACCATGGACCCAGCAGAAATTACAATGATCAACAATTTGCAGAAGAATACTGGCAAATCGCTTGAAGATTGGATACAAATCGTTAGAAAAGAAAATTTCGAAAAACACGGACAGATCGTTTCCTATCTCAAAGAGAAACATTCCTTCACGCATGGCTTTGCAAACCTTGTGGCTCATAAAGCCAAAAGCTCCGATGCAGGTTCGGCAGAAAACAAAGATGAACTTATCGATAAGCAGTATATCGGGAAATAACTCTTAAGGCCCATATATCATAAATTAATGGATGAGATAATGCAATTCGGAGATGACATAGAAATCGCCCCCAAAAATGCCTATGTAAGCATGAGAAGAAAGAAACAATTCGCCATCCTCCAGCCTACTACAAAAACGCGTTTTGAAATCGGTATTAATCTGAAAGGACAAGCTCCTTCAGGAATATTGGAAGAAATAAAAACCCCAAACGCGATGTGTTCACACAAAATAAATCTTTCCACTGAAGCGGATGTTACACTAGAGGTAATCCAATGGCTTAAAAAATCCTATGAAAAAGCGCAATAACAAAAAGGTATAAAAATGAGACAATTAAGACTTGGGGCATTTTCCATTAGTCTGAGCGTCAAGGACATTCAGAGCTCTAAACAGTTTTACGAAAATCTCGGATTTACGATTTTCGGAGGAAATATCGATCAGAACTGGCTGATCATGAAAAATGGAAATGCGCTTATCGGGCTCTTCCAGGGCATGTTCAAGGACAACGTGCTGACATTCAATCCTGGTTGGGACGAGAATGCAACTAACCTGGAAGATTTTGACGATGTGCGGCACATTCAAAAGCATCTTATAGCCAAGGGCATTTCCCCGGAAAGTATGGCAGATGAAGGATGAAGTGGACCTGCTTACATCGAAGTAATTGATCCTGATGGAAATAAAATACTTATTGACCAACACCGGTAAATAATCTATTGCAATAATTGTGATCAACTTCAGGTAAATTCATCATAGGAAAAATAGCGATTTTAATTTAATATATGGAGAAAACCGTTATGGGGTCTCTTCTATTTCTCCGGATCAAAAGTTGTCGATTACTGAAAGCCTTTCCACCTATTTTTAGGTCGTTTAATTTCATAATTATACTGTTGATTTAGGATTTCTGCATTTGTTGTTGAAGAGTAATCACAATAAATTCAGTTGGTCTGACTAAAGCTATTTTTATGGAAATATTCATGACACCATCAAGAATATCAGAAGGCGTCATTGTTGTACCCAAATCAATATCTACACTAAATGCATCTTCCGGGGATGCACCTGCAAGAGCACCATTTTTCCATTGTTCCGTCAAAAAATTTGTCATCATTCCTTTTAAGGCAACCCATGTCTTGTCGATATTTGGCTGGAATACAAAGGCCTCTGCAACACTTTTTAGCGATTGTTCAATCATTATTGCTGTTCTGCGCACACTAATATACCTCCAATCCTGACTGTTCCCATCCAGTGTCCTTGCTCCCCAAACTAAAACGCCTTGTCCAGGGAAACTTCGAATCGCATTTATTGCCTTACTATCCAGAGGAAGGTTGATATCTTCCTGAATAGCATGCGTTATGTTGACTG
>JBGSYX010000360.1:0-8931 GCA_041750735.1 Cyclobacteriaceae bacterium | reverse complement strand
GTAGCAGGGATAGACACAAGGATATTCACCTTACCGAGGGAGATCTTGGAATAGATTTGGTTTCTATGTGCCAAGAAGTCAGCAGAGGCAATAGTAGTCGCAGAGACGAGCGGGAATGCTGAACCCATACCCCTGAGGACTCACGGAAACGACGAAGGGCCGAACGTTAGGTGAAGTGAAAATTCGATAAGGAGCCTAAGTGTAGCCTTATCTTAAAAGTACCGGAGAGGAGTAGATGGTGTAAAGAGCGTCTACTCTTTGCCTGACGAACCGCCGTATACTCGACCCGTACGCGTACGGTGGTGTGAGAGCCTCAGCCTGAGCCGTTTGGCTCAGGTCGGGCTACTCGATTGGGCACAGTTATTTATCAATTAGTTCCATCACTTTAATAATGACAGGGTCGATACCTGCCCTTAATGATTCTACTGTTTCTCTCACCTCAATATCTGGTGCAATACCAATGTCAGGCTTTTCAGGTGAGTAAGTACCTATAATTGGTATGTCGAATTCAATTTTCGAGTTTGGCAACCTGAAGAAAAACATAGTTCCTCCATTGAGTCCTTTTTGACTGCCTCCAGTTGTCGTTCCGACAAGGGTTGCTAGTCTTGAAGACTTTGCCAATTCAGCAAAATAGAAAGTAGCTGAGCTGTTTGCTTCATTAACAATTAGATAAACATTTCCCTTAAATCCTTTGGACATTGGTTCAACTTGTAGATTATCAGGACTGGTCAATCTGTAAAGCCCGTTTTCCCCTTTGTTTACTTTGCCAGTGAAATCATACACCTCTTGCATCCAGGTAGACAAATAAGGTATCAGTTCATCAGGTACCTTTTCATATGCCACAAACTCTGTTCTTTCTACGGCTGACACAGATTCTTTCGCCAGCATTCGTCCGAGATACAGTAATATTTCATCCTGACCTCCTTCATTCCATCTGATGTCAAGCACCAGATTGGTGGTTTTACGTTTGCGGATCTGAGTGAAAGCATCTTTGAGAAAATCATCCCATTCGAAACCAAGCTGAAAGACATCAAATGTACCAAGCTGAAGATAAGCGGTACCATCGTCCCAAAACTCCAGTTTCCATAAATCATCTGCTTTTGTAGTGGCATCAATTGAGTCTTGAAGAAGTTTTTCGGTTCTTTCTTTACGGGTGATGGTTTGTATTTTGACTTCTTCTGTCAAACCATTTTCATACATTTCGATTTTCAGGTCGTATACTCCATCTGTTGGTGGAAATCGTAAGGGGAAATACACATCGAAACTTTCATAAGGACCAATCCCAAATAAATTCAAGTCAGCAAGTCTTTTACCATCATTTGCTCCATCAGCTTTCACGAAGCGAATCAATTCTCTCAGTATATCTTCAGTTTCGATACCGTTGATGGAGAGGATTTCCGGATTGTTATCAAGTATGGGATTTCCACTCAGGTTTTGTGTGATAATCATCCTTCCATCCACGATACGAAATAAAAAAGGCAGTTTATCAGGTTGGTTAAACACAACCTCCTGAATAAAACCGGATTGGTTGAAAAAATTGGCATAGGTATGTCCACACCTGATTGTGGCAAGCATTTCTGAATAGGCCAGATAGGCCTCTTTGTAGGTCATTGGCTTCTGAAAACGGGTTTCATAGACTGAAAACAGACTATCTATTTGTTGAGGTGTATTATATCTGTCAAGTCCGGGATGTAATAAAAGCAAAGCACTTTTTGCCAACTGAAAGTCCTCCTGTAATTCTTCTTGACTTAGTTTGGGTAGTCTATCAACTTCCAACGGCTCTGCTACATTCCATTTAAGGTTGTCAACCAACAATGTGTCACGGTCAATTACTAATAATCTGTTGGTCCCTTCCAGTTCCCAAATAACCGGATTTTTCCCTTGTACAAATTTGTATTCCAATACTTGCATCCTATCTGATTTTGGAAAAGAGATGTTGGCTTCAAATACGCCATCTCCATTATCGTCAATCAAAGGGTAGGTCTTTTCCCAGGAAAGTGGGTGTGTACTTCCACGAATGCCGAAATCATCTTTATTCTTTAATTCACTTGCATCAACGCTAAAAAAAACCGTGATGCTATCATTGGTTTGTCCTTGCCCGAATAGAAAAGTAGAGGTAATTATTGATGAAAAAATCACTAAAAAGAATTTTAATATCTGATTAGACAACACTCTACGGATTGCAAAGAGATTATTGATTCGTTTCTTAAGCATTGTCGATTTCTTTTTTAATTGTGCCCAACGCTTGTACATAAGAAGTGGCGTGTTAGAAACCGCTTCACTTTCCGCGTTGCCGAGGTAAGTTAGTTGAAAACACTTCCACCTTAAAATATCCACGCCATTTCTTATGCACGTTGTGGTGCGCCCAGCATGGGCAACAGGTATCGAAGATACCAAATTATTCTTGAGGGTGAAAGTCCCTTATGCGCGGGAATTAATGTCCCGAAGCATTAGCAAGTCGCAAGGTGGTATGCTGTGAGGCATACACTGAAGGAAGCGAGACTGCAAACCCTGGTTCCAACGAACAGGAACCGGATACAGAGGCCGGTCAGATAGGATGAGGCAGCCACTCATGCTAACGTCCAAAGGATGGGGGAATAAACCATCAGAAGTCTGACAGGTAGATCCGGTGGATATTGGGGGAAGGAATATGCCCTTACCTGGGGAGATCTTGGAATAGATTTGGTTTCTATGTGCCAAGAAGTCAGCAGAGGCCATAGTAGTCGCCGAGACGAGCGGGAATGCTAAACCCATACCCCCGAGGACTCACGGAAAGGACGAAGGGCCGAACGTTAGGTGATGTGAAAATTCGATAAGGAGGCTAAGTGTAGCCTTATCTTAAAAGTACCGGAGAGGAGTAGATGGTGTAAAGAGCGTCTACTCTATGCCTGACGAACCGCCGTATACGCGACCCGTACGCGTACGGTGGTGTGAGAGCCTCAGCCTGAGCCGTTTGGCTCAGGTCGGGCTACTCGATTGCGCCTTGAATGGTGAATATAGCTCAAGATGATGAGCGTTCCAAAGGGTGCCTTGACTTTCAAAAGAGGAAGTCAGGAAGTCCCGTAAGCAGGGGAGTCGTTACCCCAAGCTAAGCAAGTGGCAAGGTTGCTAAGTGTGAACTTAGGACTGAAGTAAGCCAGACTGCAGTGTCTGTACTGACGAACAGAAACTACATACCGAGGCCATCAGGTCGGATGAGGTACCACATGCTGCCGAAGTCCAAAACCTGGAAAGAGGAGCGTACCAAAGTGGTAGATGTAGCAGGGATAGACACAAGGATATTCACCTTACCGAGGGAGATCTTGGAATAGATTTGGTTTCTATGTGCCAAGAAGTCAGCAGAGGCCATAGTAGTCGCCGAGACGAGCGGGAATGCTAAACCCATACCCCCGAGGACTCACGGAAACGACGAAGGGCTGAACATTGAATCGCGTCCCGATTCGAATAGGAATGCCTCGGCATAGCCTACTCTTAGACGGACAAAGGAAAAGAAGTATGATAGAGCAGGTACTCAAACCGAAGAATCTGTACATGGCCCGCCGAAAGGTGGAAAGCAACGGAGGCTCGCCCGGAGCAGATGGTATGCGAACCGGGGAGTTAAAGGCACACCTGGACCAAAACCAGGCGGCTATCCTTGCGTCCATCCGGAGCCGGAGGTATAAGGCCAGCCCTATCCTTGGAGTAGAGATACCCAAGAGCAACGGTAAGACCCGAATGCTGGGAGTACCAACAGTAACAGAGCGGTGGCTGCAACAAGCAGTCAGCCAACAACTCGCTACGAAATTCGAATTGGATTTCGAAGAAGAGAGCTATGGCTTCCGCCCGAAGAGAAGACTACATCAGGCGGTTCAGCAAGCCCTGAAGTACATCAACGATGGCTATCAGGATATTGTGGATATCGACCTAAAGAGTTTCTTCGACGAGGTCGCCCACTACAAGCTGTTACAACTGGTGTACGAGAAGGTGAAATGCCCGGATACCCTGTGGCTGATCCGGAAATGGCTGCGCGCACCGATCCTGATAAAAGGAAGGCTGCACAAGCGCCGGAAGGGGGTACCACAAGGCAGCCCGCTGAGTCCGCTGCTGTCCAACATACTGCTGGACGTACTGGACAAGGAACTCAAAAGAAAAGGACTAAGGTATGTACGCTACGCCGACGACAGTGCGCCACGAACAGCTCCTGTAGTGGGAGTTGATGCTATGATGATGATGGAGGAAGGCCCTCCGAACTCGGTTTGCAGGAACTGATTTCAAACCACTGTATGCTGCTGCATTTAAGAGGTGTGGTAGTGAGCGATACAGCAAAAGGTAGAGTAAATCTATCAGGTAACTTTACAGAAGATGACCGCAAGGGAACCATTGATGAAATGTCGAAAGCGTATGAACGATGTCAAAACCGGGGGGTAGTCGTTAACCCGGGATAAGCTTAGAGGACACCTGATATACTGTCTAAGCGGCATCCGGCACAAAGATGGCATGAGCTGTAAGGAGGCGTTATCATGGAACTTGGGAACCTGTCGCCTCGGTGCTAAGGGAGAAAACTGAGCAGTGAACCTGTGAAGTTCAGAGTACCAATACGAGGCACAGGGGCAGAGAACCCCGTAGTAGTGTTAGACAGTCTTTGTAATGAAGGCCTAGCGAAGGGGGTTCATTATTCAGCTGAAAGAATTAACCAACTGAAAGTAATTTTAGGATGAAATTAAATCAGACAGCAAAGCCATTTGACATTCCAAAACAAGTAGTTTGGAAGGCATATCTGAAGGTGAAAAGCAATCAGGGAGCTGGAGGCATTGACAACGTAACTATTGAAGCATTCGACAAGGAAGTAGGGAAGAACCTATATAAACTTTGGAATCGGATGTCATCGGGGAGTTATATGCCATTACCAGTAAAACTGGTTGAAATACGAAAAGGAAATGGAGAAACGAGACCGCTGGGAATCCCTTCGGTTTCTGATCGTGTTGCACAGATGTGCGCAGTTCTGTTATTAGAACCAGTAATTGATCCTTTATTCCATGAGAACTCTTATGCTTACCGGCCGAACCGGTCAGCACATCAAGCAGTAGAAGCAGCCCGTAGGCGGTGTTGGAGATACGACTGGGTACTTGATCTTGACATTCGAAAGTTTTTCGACACCATAGATCATGAACTTCTTATGAAAGCAGTCAAACGACACACCTCAGAACCTTGGATATTGCTGTATATTGAGAGATGGCTGAAAGTTCCCTATCAAACTATGGATGGGCAGCAGATAAAAAGAGAGAATGGGGTTCCTCAAGGGTCAGTAATCGGACCTTTATTAGCGAATCTGTTTATGCATTATACATTTGATGAATGGATGAAAAGGAATTACCCTTCAGTCCCTTTTGAAAGGTATGCGGACGATACCATTTGCCATTGCAGGACGAAGGAAGAAGCAGAGTTCCTCAAAACGGTGATCATTGGCAGACTAGAACAGTGTAAACTGTCATTAAATGAAGCAAAAACTAAAATTGTGTATTGCAAAGATGATGACAGAAGAGGAAGCCATGAATTGGAAAAGTTTGATTTTCTTGGATTTACTTTTATGGCCAGGAGGTCAAAGAACCGATGGGGAAAATTCTTTGTAAATTTTAGTCCCGCTATCAGTACGAAAGCGAGAAAGAAAATCAGCGAGGAAATAAGGAGCTGGAACTTGCATGAAAGATCAGATAAAAGCCTATTGGATTTAGCAAACATGTTCAATCCGAAGTTGCAAGGCTATATCAGTTACTATAGCAAGTTTTACAAATCTGCGATGTATCTATTGTTCAAGCGTCTAAATGAACGGTTAGCCCATTGGGTAGAACGGAAGTTTAAGCGATGTAGAAGACATAAAACCAGAGCGATCAGATGGTTGGGGAGCATGTGTAAACAGAACCCCACTTTATTCGCACACTGGAAGTTTGGAGTCACACTGCCAATGGTATGAAGGTACCATTGAGGCTGAATAATAGGAGCCGTGTAAAGGGAGACTTTTACGCACGGATCTGTGAGAGACTCAGGGGGAAGTTCCCTGGGTCTACTCGATTCAGCATCTACGCGAAGACAAAAGCAGAAGCCCGGAAGATCGACTTTCAGGTAAAGCAATTCCTCAGGGAAAAACTGGACCTGCCGGTCAACCGGGACAAGAGTGGCATCCGCAGACCAGTGGACTTTGAGCTACTGGGGCATGGCTTTGTGCCGACCTATGTCAAAGGGGAGAAAGGCAAATACCAACTGGTTGCCAAACAAGGCAGCTGGGACAAGCTGAAGCGCAAGCTCAAACAGGTCACCAAGAAGACGACGCCGTACAGTTTCGATGAGCGTATAGCCAAGCTGAAGGAGATATACCGAGGCTGGGTGAACAACTACCAACTGGCAAGTATTCAGGCCAAACTCAAATCGCTGGACGAATGGCTACGAAACCGACTGAGATACTGTATCTGGCATCACTGGAAGAAGCTGGAGCGAAAGCGCAAAAACCTCATCAGGTTGGGAGTAGGTCAGCAACAGGCATATGCCTGGAGCCGTACCCGGATGGGAGGTTGGGCAGTAGCCCAAAGCCCGATTCTGGGAACTACGATCACCCTGTCCAGACTGAGGCAACGAGGCTACGAACCCATGCTGGAGTATTACCTGAAATTTCAACCTGAGATTCAATGAACCGCCCGGTACGAGACCCGTACGCCGGGTGGTGGGAGGGGTGCACCGTAGGCTTTATGGTCTACGGCCATCCACTCGATTAGAAACAGTATTTATCCAATTTTCAATTGTTGTTAAATAATCAGGATGCAATTTTGACCAATAAGGAAAATCACTTTTCTCAATATTATTCATTGAATGAGAGGCTCCTTCTAATAAAACGGTTTTAAAATTATCCTTGCCTGATTTTATAAGTGCTTCCGAAATGGTTTCATAACTATTTGCAGGTATTATTTCATCTTTTGTTCCTTGTATAATCAGAATCGGTTGCTTTATTGTTTCAAAGTAAGGTATTGGACTATACAGAAGTTTTTTATCTGTTTGGACTTCATTCAGATTTGGCACCCATATATTTGCAAACCACGAATTAGATTTTTCATTATTTATATCCTTTTCTAAATCTGTTCTGGATAGTTTGCCTGCTATAAATTCAAAAACCTTTCGTTGAAAATTAGTTGCAGCATCAATTTCATTTCCGATTACGTCTGCATTTCTATTCCTCCAATAATTCAAATCGCTTTCTAATAAGGAAACTCCTGGACAACTTACTACAATCCCATAATTCAAATTCTCTAATTCACTTAAAATGTATGGTATTTTTGCAGCTCCTTGACTACTCCCCTTTATTCCTATTTTCTTAAGTGGAATTCCAGTTTTCTTAGAGAAATATTTAATAGCTGTGACATCATCTGCTGATAGTTCCTCAATTGTTGCCATATTCCAATTACCCTCAGAATTTCCAGTACCTCTTTTGTCATAATGAAATATAGTAAATCCCATTTGAGCAAATAGTATGGCTTCTGCACGTGAAGCACTTCGGTCTGCGTTTCCTGAAGAAGTCACAATTATAAGGG
The DNA here is from genome assembly GCA_041750735.1 of Cyclobacteriaceae bacterium. Classification (GTDB taxonomy): domain Bacteria; phylum Bacteroidota; class Bacteroidia; order Cytophagales; family Cyclobacteriaceae; genus JAAUQL01. Next base: position 1,375 of record JBGSYX010000360.1, on the reverse strand, counting down.
CTTTCCCTTCATTGTTATCAGGATACCAAATAGTTCCATTTAGACTTAATCCACTGGATTCAAAACTAATCTCTTCATTTTTTGGAGCCTTGCTATTATTTAAAAGTTCCTTCTCTAATGTGTACAGTGTTGTAATAGTGTCAACAGTAAGTGCCCCCTGAAGTTTGCTATAATTATCAATCCATTTGTTTTTGAAAGAGTATGTATAAAAATCGCTTTGTAACTTAAAATTTATTGAATCTCCGTTTACTTCAACATTTTGAAAGGGAATTCGATTGGCATTTTGCTCTAAACTTGTAAAGAAAACATTGAAACTTAAAGAATCTCGTTCTATTTCGAATAGTATCTTATCGGAAAAGTTACCATGTTTAAATATCCCGCTAAAGTTTCCTGTCTTTTCATCTTTTTTATTTCCCGAATTGTGATTACAAGAAAACATTCCAAATACAAGGAATATTATAATTATTCTTTTCATACGTAAATTTTTTTAATGCTTGTATTTCATGCTATATTGTTTCTAACGTTTGTGTTTGCGATGTGGCCGGCTTCCGAAGCCGCGCGCTGTCCCACGAAACCAAACGTTGGTTTTATAAAAATACTAAAATTTAACCGGTCGCCCGGCCATAGCGCAAACATGTTGTTGGCAGTCGTTTTTTCAACAACAATTATAATAGAGAACCACTTTCCCTAGTTTCTTTGAGAAGGCGATTTGTCGGCCGTCCTCTTCTCCAATTAGATAATAGAATCCAACAGATGTCTGGTCCGCAATTATGTCGTCCCAGATTTCCTTTTCACTGTAGTCCTCGTCAAATGTGTCAGTTTTTGAAATTGCTGGCTGATGGAAATTGTCCTCATTAAAAAATTCGTCAATTCTGTTCTTTATGTATTCATCTATTTCTTTGTCGGTCGGATTGTTCTTGAGTCCATAGTCTAATAGCATTGTTGTCTCGTAGTTCTCGTCAAGAATTGATTGTCCGTCTTTTGTAATTATTTGGAATCTGAATTTCGCGTTTTTAAGAGATTGTCCGGTAACATTAATTTTAAATGAGTCCTTGTCTACCGTTGAAGAAAAGTAATGAAGTGTTTCACTTTTATAAAGTACTGTGTCGATAGACTTCACTTCGGTCTCTCCAATGTTGCTGTCTTTGGTTTGAGTGTCCGTTTTTGTCGTGCAACCCAAAGTCATCAATAGTCCGAATATTAGTAGTTGAATCTTCATAAAAAAAATGACTGCCAACCTATAGTGTTTTATCCGTTGTTTTTCCGGCAAGGAAGATAGTTGAAAGGGATGAGAAAAGGAATAGCGGCGGTGTCAGGAAAGAGGAGATGGAAAAATAGCGGATAAAACTAAGTTGGACTGAGCCGGGAATGGGCT
>JBGSYX010000359.1:0-1887 GCA_041750735.1 Cyclobacteriaceae bacterium | reverse complement strand
ACTGAACGTAAAAAAGCAGAGGAAGAGATTAAATTTCAAAATATTTTATTGAAAACCAATCAGGAATTATCTCTCGATGGAATTTTAATTGATGATGATGAAGGAAATATTCTGTCCACTAACAAAAGATTTCAGGAAATATGGGAAATTCCGCAGGAAATTATTGATTCCAAATCAAATGAGATTATTGTTAATTCTGTACTTTATTTATTTTCAGACCCTGATGCATTTCTTGAAAAAATAGAATATCTAAATAGGACTAAAACTGAAAAAAACTTTGACGTATTACAATTAAAAAATGGAAAAATTATAGAGCAATATTCTGTACCAATGTTGAGCGAATTGGGTCAGTATTTTGGACGGATATGGTTTTTCAGGGATATTACCGAGCGCAAGCTTGCTGAAGTCGAGCTGCAACAGAGTGAAGCCCGGCTTAGTGCAATTATTTCATCAATGAAAGACATTATTTTTGAAATTGACATAAATGGTTGCTTTGAAGGTTATTATGCCCAGGATATTAAAGGATTATATGTTCCCCCAGATTTATTTATTGGAAAAAAAATAGATGAGGTAATTCCGCCGGCTGTTGCCAAATTGCTGAGCGAAGCTATTGAGGATATTCATGAAGGGGAATCATACCGACAATTTGAATATTCTTTAACTATAGAGAACAATATACAATATGAAAGTGCTATTGTTACACCACGACACAACACATCGAATGAAATTATCGGTATTACTGTTGTCTGTCGCGACATCACCGACCGCAAGCTTGCGGAAAACATTACTAAAGCCAGGCTTTCACTAATACAATATGCCCAAGATCATTCTCTCGAGGAATTGCTTCAAAAAACTCTAGACGAATTGGAGGTGCTCACGCAAAGTTTAATCGGGTTCTATCATTTAGTTAGTAGCGATGGCAACAGCATAGAACTCAAAGCTTGGTCAACCCGAACCAGCAGGGATTTCTGTCATATTCCGGGTCTTGCGGGCCATCAATATCCAGTTCATCAGGCCGGAGTCTGGGCGGATAGCTTAAGAGAGAAACGCCCTGTAATACACAATGATTATAAAGCGCTTGCAACCCGGAAAGGACTGCCTGATGGACACGCTGAAGTGATAAGAGAGCTAGCAGTTCCTGTAATAAGGGGCAATAAAGTGGTTGCCATATTGGGCATTGGCAATAAACCTTCGGATTACACCCAAAAAGACGTGGAACTTGTCTCTAACTTTGCAGAGTTTACCTGGGAAATTGTGGCCAATAAGCTTGTTGAAGAAGAAATACGTAGATTTAAAACCATTGCCGACCATGCGGTTTATGGCAAGGCCATTGCAACCCCCGAAGGCAAACTGGTATATGTAAATAAGCATTTTGCCAATATACATGGATACAAACCGGAAGAACTTGAAGGCTTGCATATTTCAAAGCTACACTCTCCAAAGCAGCTTGAAAAAGTTGAAGAAACCATTTCTCAAATGATCCGTGATGGGCATTTTGAATCCAGGGAGATCTGGCATATACATAAGAATGGTCGGGAATTTCCAATGCTAATGAATGGAGTCGTCTTAAGGGATGTAAATGGTAATCCAGAATATCTTGCTACTTCTGCTGTCGATATAACCGAAAGGAAAAGAATTGAAGACCAACTCCGTAAACTTTCGCAGGCAGTTGAGCAAAGCCCTGCCAGCGTTGTTATTACAAACCCCGATGGCAATATTGAATATGTGAATCCAAAATTTACTGAATTAACAGGCTACACTCTAAATGAAGCCAAAGGGCAGAATCCCAAGGTGCTAAAGTCGGGCGAACAGTCAGCAGCGTATTATAAGGTGCTATGGGAAACCATCTCATCGGGCAAAGAGTGGCGGGGCGAATTCCACAACAAG
>JBGSYX010000358.1:0-1899 GCA_041750735.1 Cyclobacteriaceae bacterium | reverse complement strand
ACCCTTACCACTAAAACTCCTTTACCATTTACACTGGTTTTTTCCATTGTAGGATTTGAGTTAATGGAGCAGCAAGTTAGCCTTCAGGTAAAAAATCTGGAAATTCGTTTGAAAGAGTTGACCCTTGTGGGCCAAGAGATTGTGGTTTCAGCATCGCGTGTAGAGGAGAATATCATCCGTTCGCCGGTAAGTATAGAAAAGCTCGGCCTCCTGGAAATACAGCAGAATTCAACTGCCAATTTTTATGATGGCCTCTATCAGCTCAAAGGGGTTGACATGAATGTAAACAGCCTCACGTTCAGATTCCCGAACACACGCGGCTTCAGTGGCGAAGCGAATTACAGGATGAATCAACTGGTTGATGGGATTGAAAATGTATCGCCCGGACTTAGCTTCGCGGCCGGAAATATGTTCGGATTATCGGAACTCGATGTAGAAAGCGTTGAACTTTTGGTTGGCGCTTCATCAGCGCTCTATGGCCCAGGAGGTATGAACGGTACGCTGTTAATGACCAGCAAAAATCCTTTCGAATACCAGGGCCTGAGCGCAGTGCTGCAAACCGGTGTGATGCATGTAGGTGCTGATTACGAACAGGGAGTGTCGCCAATGATCGATGCCAGCTTCCGCTACGCCAAGGTTGTGAATGAAAAATTCGCATTTAAAATCACCGGAAGCTACCTCACCGCTACCGATTGGCATGCATCCGACTTTCGCGACCGCACCGACCTGAACAATCCATCACTGACCCGTGAATCCAATCCCGGATATGATGGCGTAAACGTCTATGGCGATGATATCATAGTTCCCGTCAACCTGAAAGATGTTGCCCCCGGTGTAGCAGCCGCAATTGCAGAAACGCAGGGTATTGCACCGGGAACACCGGAATACGAAGCATTGTATAATAACGTCATATCAAAATTCCCCGACCAGGTGATATCCCGTACCGGCTGGCAAGAAAAGGAAATGGCAGACTATAATACCACAAATTTCAAGACCAGTGCGGCATTGCATTACCGTATCAATGAAAAGCTCGAAGCTACACTTCAAGGCAGTTACAACAATGGGACAAGTCTTTACACCGCCACCAACAGGTTTGCTATTCGTGATTTTGATATCGGATTTGGAAAACTGGAAATAAAAAGCCCTGACTTCTTTTTAAGAACCTTTGCAATTTTAGAAGAGTCCGGCGAGTCATTTGATGTGGGCGGCGCAGGCCTTCGCATGAACGAAGCATGGAAGCCCAGCGAGGTCTGGTATGCAGACTATATTGGATCATTTGCACAGTCCGTCCTGCTTGGCGGCGCTGAAGATGATGCCCATGAATTTGCCCGCATGGTGGCAGATAACAGGGACAAATTTGGCAACGTTTTCGCTCAAGGCAAAGCAGCGCTGCCACTTCCAGGCACCGATGAGTTTAATAACCTGCTGGATGAAATCAGTACTACCTCCGTTACCGAAGGTGGGACAAAAGTAATTGACCAGAGTAAACTGTGGCATGTGGAAGGGATGTACAATTTCTCCAAATTTCTGAAAGTCGCTGAACTTATCGCCGGTGCAAGCCACAGGATATACTGGGTTGATAGCCAGGGCACCGTGTTCCACGATGAGCCGGGACAACCGATATCCTATTATATATTTGGCGCTTATGCGCAACTTTCCAAGCCATTCTTGAACGATAGGTTTAAAGCTGCCCTCTCCGCCCGATACGACAAACATCAGAAATTTGAAGGTGAGTTTACGCCAAGGGCATCCATCGTTTATTCCCTGGATCCAAAAAAGGAACACAATATACGCATGTCGTATCAGACGGCTTTCCGGTTCCCATCCACATCAGACCAGTGGATCAATTTTAATACTGGGTATTATATTGGTGTCGGGGGACTTCCGGAAGTGCAGAAC
>JBGSYX010000357.1:0-6423 GCA_041750735.1 Cyclobacteriaceae bacterium | reverse complement strand
TGGAAGGAAAGCTTTCTGGCGAATTCCTGGCCATCGGAGATCTGTCTGTGCTTAAGTTTTGCGCCGATCATCTGGGCTTGAATACGCATTTCCATAAAATGTCATCGCCCGATGATTATCGTACCGGGATGTTGAATGTTCTGGATGCCTCCGAACTATCTGTTGACGATATATCGATCGGACAACTCTCCACCAAAACTGGGTATGCGTCATTGAAATACGTCGAGTCTGGAACGAAACTCGCCTTGAAAAAGAAGATTAACGCCCTGGTAACTTTGCCAATTAATAAAGAAGCAATCCGGGCAACGGTAAGAGATTTTTCCGGTCATACCGGCTATATTGCTTCTCTTTGCCAGGCCTCGGATTACACCATGATGCTGGTCTCGGAAAAACTCATCGTTACCCATATATCCACCCATGTCAGTTTGCGCGAAGCGATTGAAAGAGTTAAGAAGGAAAGGATACTCAAAGTAATCCGTATGACAAACGATGCTTTGAAAAAAATGAAGAAGACCTCAAGAATTGCCGTTGCGGGCCTTAATCCTCACGCCGGGGAAAACAATTCCTTTGGGACAGAAGATTCTGCCGAAATAGCTCCGGCTGTTCAACTGGCGGTAAGGGAAGGAATAAATGTCGCCGGTCCAATGGCTGCCGATACGGTTTTTTACCTTGCGAAAAAGGGACAATTTGATGCGGTCGTCTGCATGTATCACGACCAGGGACATATCCCCATCAAGCTTCTCGACTTTGAATCAGCCGTGAATGTGACGCTCGGCCTACCCATGATCCGTACTTCAGTCGATCATGGAACAGCCTTCGACATTGCCTATAAAGGAATTGCTTCGACAGATAGTTTTGTCAACGCCTTTAACCTGGCCAAGGCACTAATTTAACAATGGGAAAATGATAAAAATTAAACGCATGATGGAGCGGGTTCCCGGAGGCATGATGGTCATTCCACTGCTTTTGGGCGCTGTTATCAATACGTTTTTCCCGGATTTGCTCACGATCGGAGGATTTACTACAGCCTTATTTAAAGATGGGGCAACGGCGCTCATTGGCGCTTTTTTGTTTTGTATGGGCGCCGGCATCCGACTGAAAGCCGCTCCAAAAGTATTGAAGAAGGGGGTTGCCATCACTGCATCAAAGTTCATCGTTGCGGTGGGTGTGGGTCTGGGTGTGGATTATTTATTTGGAGATCATGGTCTTTGGGGACTTTCTGCACTTGCAATCATCTCTGCGATGAGCAACACAAACGGGGGTCTGTATGCCGCCCTTGCCGGCGAATATGGTGATGAAACAGATGTTGGAGCCATAGCAGTAATTTCCATCAATGACGGCCCGTTCCTCACGATGGTGGCACTTGGTTCTGCCGGACTGGCAAATATCCCAATAATGGCCCTGGTTGCGGTGTTGGCTCCTATTGCTTTAGGAATGATCATCGGAAATCTGGATGATGAAATGCGCCAATTTCTTACCAAAGGTGGGCCGGTCCTCATTCCTTTTTTTGCCTTTGCCCTTGGGGCCGGTCTGCAGCTAAGCGCTATCATCAGTGCGGGAATACCCGGAATTCTGTTAGGGATTCTTACGACTTTTCTAGGTGGATTTTTTAATATTCTTGCCGATAGGTCAACGGGTGGAAGTGGGGTCGCCGGTGCCGCGGCATCAAGCACTGCTGGAAATGCCGTTGCGACACCCTATGCTCTGTCATTGGCTGATCCCGGCATGGCTTCCATGGCAGCAATTGCTACTCCTTTGGTAGCAGCATCTACAGTTACCACCGCTATCTTAACGCCTCTCTTAACATGGATCATAGCGCGGAAACGGAAGAATAAGTAATAAAACCCGACATTGAAGATTTTGAGAATGAAGAAGCCTTCAGTGGAGTTTTGGTTCTTTTTGAAGAGATGGCTTTGTTTGGAAATAGTTCACATCTGGCTATGGTACGCCAGCATTGGATAGTTATTTATTGTGTTAAACATAGCTGATCCATTGCGGGTACTCTATAACAATTGATTTTAGAGTAGCATAAATCATTGCTATTCAGTATATTGATTTGCTTTTTACAACCATACTGAACCAGTTATCTGCCAAAACGCCCTAAATATGGCCGAAAACCGCCGACACGCAGCCATTATGTTCACCGACATCGTCGGGTACACTTCCCTGATGGGATCAGATGAAGACCGCGCATTTAAGGTCCTCTCCAAGAACCGCGAAATCCACACCAGACATATTGAACAATTTAAAGGTACCCTGATCAAGGAATTAGGAGATGGCATGCTCATCAGCTTTAATCTGGCCTCTGATGCCGTTAGATGTGCCATTGAAATCCAAAAAGCGTGTAATGCCCAAGAAATTCCTTTGAAGATAGGCATTCATGAGGGAGAGGTGGTTTTTGCCGATTCGGATGTCCATGGAGATGGCGTAAACATAGCATCAAGAATACAATCAGAAACTCAGCAAGGGTGCATCAATATTTCAGCTTCTGTTTATCGGGATATTAAAAACAAATCTGGTATCCAAACCAAGTTCATCAAAGAAAAGACCTTCAAGAACGTAGATGAACCAATAAAGGTTTATCAAGTGTTGTGTGAAAATGAACCTAATCAACAACCTGTAACCAATAACAAAGAGAAGAGAAGCAGCAAAAATCCATACTACCTGCTTGCAGGAATAGTAGTTGTAGCAATAGCCATACTAATAGTTTGGAAGGTTTTCCCATCAAAATCAAAAACCGAATTAGAAAAATCCATAGCTGTAAAACCCTTCTGGAATGAAAGTAACGACACAACGAATATGTATTTCGTCAATGGAATGATGGAAGACATTAGAAATAACCTGTCCAAAATATCTGATCTACGAGTTATTTCACGAACTACAATGGAAAGGTACAGGGAGACCAAATTAACAGCCAGTGAAATTGCGAAAGAGTTAGGTGTGAGTTACCTATTGGAAGGAAGTGTTCAGAAAATTGGTAATCAGGTGAAAGTGCATGCACAATTAATTAACGCAGAAGAGGATGACCATATATGGCAGGATACATACATTAAGGATATTAGTGACATTAAACTGGTTTTTGAAATACAAAGCGACATTGCCAAAACCATTGCCGAACAAATAGGGGTAAATATTAAATCAGTGGAAGGTGAGCAGATTGATGCAGTCCCTACCAGAAGTCCTATTGCCTATGATTATTACTTACGGGGCAGAGATTACCGCAAGCGAGGTAACAATAAAGAGAACATGGATTTTGCTATTCATATGTATGAGAAAGCAGTTGAAATTGACACTGATTTTGTTCTGGCTTGGGTAGGATTGGCGGAAACTTCAAGAATGTTGTTTTGGTTACGCTTTGGTAGACCTGAAGAACACCTATTAAAAGCGAAAGAATATTTGGATAAAGCAAAAAAAATAAATACCCGTTTAATGGAAGTCCGTTTTGAGGAAGGGTGTTTCTATTACCACTGTGAACGCAACTACCCTAAAGCACTTAACATATTAGAACAATTGAAAGTCGAGTATCCCAATAATGATTTGGTCACAGCCTATATCGGATATGTGCTCAGACGAATGGGAGAGTTTAGAAAAGCTTTGGAATATCAAAAGAATGCAATTTTACTCAACCCTCATGATGGGAATCTTTGGTTAAATGCAGGATTTACTTTCAGGACTCTTCGTGAATACAGTGAAGCGGAATTTTATATAAAGAAATCTATTGAATTAAATCCAATAGACTTTAATAGCTACGTTGTGCTATTGGGTATGTATTCAATTACTGGTCAGATTGAAAAAGCAAAGGAACTTCTTGTTAATAATAAACAAATAATAGATTACCCCCCAATAATTTTACAGCGAGCAAATTTAGAAATACTTGCAGAAAATTATCAAAGTGCCGTTTCCATTATTGAATCACTCCCAATCAATGAAATTGTACAACAAGACATTTTTCAATCCAAACAATTGGAATTAGGTCTTATATATCGGTTAATGAAAAATGAAGAAATGGCTACCAAGAATTTTAACATGGCAAAAACGTTCTTCGAAGATAGAATCCAAGATTCTTATGATGACCCAAGACCATATAGTTCTCTTGCTTTAGTATTTGCTGGTTTGGGTTTAAAGGAACAAGCACTTGAATTAGGAAATAAAGCGTTAGAAATAATGAATTTCACGATTGAAAAATATGGTGCTTTTGCAACTGAGCTGGATATGGTAAAAATATTATTAATGGTGGGCGAATATGATGAAGCATTGGTAAGACTTGACATTATCATTCGACAAAACGGGAGCCTAACTGTTGAAGAACTCAAACTTGATCCTTTCTGGAATCCTGTAAGAGATATGGAAGGATTTAAAGCAATTATTGACAATCCTGAATACCAACCAAGATAATTTGCTGACAAATGCCCGAAAGCCGAAGACTAGCAGCCATCATGTTTACCGACATTGTCGGGTACACCTCTGTGATGGGTTTTGATCGTGCAATTATATGCTCATATTCCCATTTAGCATTAAGCCATGCCAAAAAAACCATTATTTAATGTGTGAATTGTGTAACCAGATTCTGTAGATAGTATCTAATACATTATAAAATCTAGTTTACTATCATGATTAGAAATTATATCAAAATTGCATATCGCTATATCGTTCGTCAAAAGTTTTATGCGATAATTAATATCACTGGTCTCACCATAGGTCTCGCCACAAGCTTATTAATCGTATTATATATCCTGGATGAGTTTAGCTACGATCGATTTCATAAGGACATCGATAGGATGTACCGCGTCAATCTTCATGCGAAACTGTCGGAACAATATATGGACGTTCCGTACACTGGTGCCCCGGTTGGTGCAGCCTTTGCCGGTGAAATTCCGGAAATTACAGAAGCCTGCAGAATCGCATTTCAACATGATGTGAATGTAGGAATCCTGGATGACTCTTATACAGAAAGGACAATTTTATTAGCCGATTCTAATTTCTTCAATTTTTTCAGCTTTAAGCTACTATATGGAGACATTAATACCGTTTTGAAAGACCCCAACAGTTTGGTATTGACAGAAGAGTCGGCCATGCAACTATTCGGTTTTCCGGAAAAAAACAGTACTCCACCCATAGGAAAAATAATTAAATACGGGAAGGAAAACACAGCTTGTGTTATCACCGGAATAGCTGAGACTCCACCACATAATTCTCACTTCAGGTTCAATATGATTTTGTCGATGGAGTCATGGCCAATAAGCCGCAATACAGAATGGGCAAATAATATTTTATTGAATTATGTGAAATTAAATGATGAGGCCAATTGGTTGCAGGTTCAGGAAAAACTTCCGGCATTAGTAGAAAAATATATTGGTCCAGTAGTTCAGGCATATTTGGGGATATCATTCAATGATTTTAAAAAGAATGGAGGCATGTATGACTATGTCCTTGAGCCCGTAAAGAAGATCCATCTGTACTCCACGGTTGATAAGCCCGTAGAACCAGGAGGAAGTATCAACACCATCTATATCCTCGCTGCCATCGCAGCCTTCGTCATTTTCATAGCCTGCGTAAATTTTATGAATCTGGCCACGGCAAGATTTTCTGATCGGGCTAAAGAAGTGGGCGTACGTAAAAGTCTTGGGGCCTCCAGAAAAACGTTGATACTTCAGTTTCTCAATGAATCGCTGATTTTCACTTTTACATCCATGGTTTTCGCCTATATTTTATTGCATTTGGTTCTCCCGGGTTTCAATGCGATTGCTGGTAAGGAGCTCCTCATCAACACACTTATTCAATGGAAAATTATTGTGATACTGATCCTCATAAGTAGTGCCGTAGGGTTTATTGCAGGCAGCTATCCAGCTGTCTATTTGTCGGCTTTTAGGCCTACACAAGTTCTACGGGGTCGTGCAAATCCAGGTTTAAAAAGTTACGGCATACGAAACGGCCTGGTTATTTTTCAATTTTCAATATCAGCCGTTCTGATAATAAGTACAATGTTGATTTATAAACAGTTGAACCATCTTGAGAACAGGGATCTCGGTTTCGATAAGGAAAATGTCCTTGTAATACATAATGCAGCTTCGCTCGGGACCAACAAAACCACCTTCAAGGAAGAGCTGAGAAAAAAAGCGGGGATTCTGGATGTAAGCATAGTTAGCGACGCGCCACCACGGATTGAATATTCAGATATTTTCAAACCGCAGGATGGAACAAACAGTGATATTGGAATCACCTATTGTTTTGCAGATCAAGATTTTCTGAATACAATGGATATGAAATTGTCGTCAGGTAGATTTTTCTCAAAGGAAATTACTTCCGATTCGAATGCCGTGGTAATTAATGAAACTGCTGCTAAAAAGATGGCATGGGAAAATCCGATAGGTGAAAAGATACAAACGCTATGGAAAAAGGATGAATTGGATAACCGGGAAATAA
>JBGSYX010000356.1:0-8076 GCA_041750735.1 Cyclobacteriaceae bacterium | reverse complement strand
GATTTCAAAATTATTGAAATGTTGATATTCCAGTTCATTAAGGTATTGCCCGCCGATCTTCACGGTTCCCTTTTCACCGAAAATGGTGATGGAGCCTTCCATGTTTTTCTCATAACTGTTTACCGTGTAGTTGATGGTACCAAGGATGCCATTGTAGAATTTTATCGCCACCATTCCGGTGTCTTCAAATTCGATGATGCCGTGGTGATCGAGATTACTGCTGAAGCCCTTTGCCTCGCTCACATCGCCGAAGAAATAATACAGCAAATCGATGAAGTGACTGAACTGGGTGAAAAGCGTGCCGCCGTCCAGTTTCATCGTTCCCTTCCAGTCGGAGGTGTTGTAGTATTTCGGGTTCCGGTTCCAAAAGCAGTTGAGTTGTACGCTATAAATCTTCCCGAACCTGTCGTTGTCGATGGCCTGCTTCACGGCTTGTACCGGCGGATTAAAGCGGTTTTGCTTCACAACAAATAATCGTCGGTTGGCCTTGAGTGATTCGTTGATCATCCGCTCACCGTCAACCACATTGATGGCCATGGGTTTTTCACACAATACGTGGAATCCTTTTCGCAAAGCGCTTACCGTATGGTCGTGGTGCAAGCCATTGGGGGAGCAGATTGATACCACCTCCATATCCTTTTCCTTGTCCAGAAACTCCGAAATATCCAGGTAGGTGCGGCAGTTATATTTTGATTTGAATACTTCCAGCCTTTCCGCTTTTATGTCACAAACAGCCACAAGTTCGCCAAGGTTGTTGATGTGTTCTGCATGGCGTTCGGCGATCCGGCCACAGCCGATAATTCCAAATTTCAATTTCATAAATTCATGCTGTTTAGTAGGTCTGCCATCTTCCCGGCTAGATTTTTCCTGGAATATTTTTCAATATTGATGGGTGTGGCACGTAATGTTCCCTTCTGGTAATGTTCATAAAACGTTTTGATTTGTGACTTCATCGACGTTTTGTCATCAAAGTTCGAAATTACACCAGTCGATGTTTCTTTCAAAATTGCGGCAAGGTCGCCGTCTGTCGGACCGATGGCCAGAATGGGCCTTCCCGATACGAGGTACTCGAATACCTTGCCCGTCACCATGCCTTTGCTGTCGCCGGTTTTATTCACCGTGATGAGCAATACCTGTGACTGCTGCTGGCGGCGTATCGCTTCCTGATGCGTTACCTGCGGCAATACTTCTACGTATGGCATTAATTGATATTTTTCCAGTTGGTGGATGATGAAGGCATCCGTCTTACCGATAAGGGTCATTTGAAAATTGTCTTTGAATCCAGCGAATTCTGCCATCAATTCTGCCAGCGCCTGCCATAGGGCTTCCGGGTTGCGGTTGGCCATGAAGGTGCCGATATGGGAAATGGAAAACTTATTATTCCGCGACACACTCGCGGCCCGTACGTCGGTTTCATCATAGCCATTGAAGATGACTTCTACAGAAACGTTGCCTTTTTTACCCAAAACGGCACCATTCGACGGGCTAACACAAACCACCCGATCAGCCGTTCGTAGCACTTCCGCTTCCAGGCGGTGATGTTTTCTGTTTGCCCGGGAAGTCAATTTCAACTGGTCATAATAATCGATGTCGGTCCAGGGATCGCGGAAATCGGTAAGCCAATGGATATTGAGCGCTTTTTTTAATCCCAGCCCAATCATATGCATGCTATGCGGTGGCCCAGTGGTCACAACGGCGTCAATGCCATTTGCCGGTATAAAATCTTTCAGAAATCGGATAGAAGGTCCGATCCAGAACTTTCGCGCATCGGGTATGAAGAAATTGCTACGGACCCAGTTGGAGAGATTTTCAATGAATGGCTTGTCTTTTTTCCCTGATGCAAAGGCCGCACCCAGGTTTTCATCGGCTTTGCGCCCGGTGATTTTCCGGTAAAATGAATAAGGTTCCCAAATGGGCCTGCGGATAATTTCAAGAGCAGGGGAAATATCCTTTTCAAGCGTAGTATCTGTTGCCGGCGCGTTCTGGGTTTCCGGCGTATAGATCACCGGCTGCCAGCCAAATTCCGGAAGGTATTTTGCAAATTTCAACCATCGCTGCACACCACCTCCGCCACTCGGAGGCCAATAATAGGTGATGATCAGCACCCGTTTCATCTCAGGCAGTGACACCACTTGGGTTTTTACCGTCTTTCCACAATCTGAATATTCCGAAACCGATAATGACCATTAAGATCATTGATGACACAAGCATGATTTTATTTCCGATGAAATAGGATGCCGGCTCGAAGCGGAACTCAATCTTCTGGGTTCCGGGCGTTAATTCCAGCGCACGAAGTATATAGTTGACGCGAAGTATATTGCCCTCCTTGCCATCAATAAAAACCTTCCACCCTTCAGGGTAATATATTTCTGAAAAGACGGCCAGGCTGTTTGAGTTGGTTGTTGCCTCGTATTGCAGTTGATTTGGCAGGTAATTAGTCAACGAAATAGTGGCAGTGGTATCACCGTTAATTTCACCGACACTGAACTTACCTTCATCAATCACCGCCACACGATGCAAATCCACTTCGCCGATTTTTTGAAGTTCTTCATCCGGATTTTTAACTTTTTCTACTTTATCGACAAACCACGCAGCGCCATTGGCAAATTGATTTTTTAAAACTGCCTCCGTCTGCTGACCGGCGATGAGGTACTTTGCGTTGAGCATGCTGATTACACCTGAATTTTCCTCAGTTATCCTTTTGTCCGTCATGATCTGCTGCATTTCGGGAACAAGTTGGTTGCTGATCAAATCCTGATAACGCCTCATCTTGGCGCCATGGTATCCTCCAAGTGATTTATGAAAGTAACTCGTACGCGCCTCATTGAATGGATCCTGTAGATTGAGCACGCGATAACCGGCTTCGGTATCGGCCAGAATACGTTCGTCGGCTGGGGTTAAGGTGAAAAAGGTACGATTGTTTTCAGTATGATATGCCGAATCGTTCAGATAGCGCGAGTCTACCAGGCCGAGATCGAGTACGACTAAAAGCGCGAGAATTGTAGCAAAAATGCGACTGGTGATCTTGTTAGTTAGTAACAACCAGATGGAACCGAAAGTCAATAACACGTAGAAAATCGTCCGGATTACGTCGTTTCTGATGATGTCCTTCCTGTCGGCCTTGATGGCGTCAGCAAATACCTTCTGGATGCCATCTACTGTGGCCGGATTAGTAACCAAAAGGGCCAGAATAGCTATGCCGGAAGCAATACCCGTGGCGATCAGGAGCTTTTTGCGGATTTCGGCGTTCCATCCGGAATCGATGAGTTTTTGCAAACCCATAAAACCCATCAGCGGGATCAGCATCAGCGCCAGTATAATAATCATGGTGACTGCACGGAACTTATTATATCCCGGCAGCAAATCGAATATCAGGTTGTTGAATGAAGGGAAATTACTGCCCCAACTGAGCATGACGGACAGTAAAATTGCAGCCGAAATCCAGTACTTGTCTTTTTTGTCAACAAAGAAAAAAGCGAGAATGAAAAGAAAGCAAACCACTGCACCAGCGTAGGCAGGTCCTGCAGTGCCGGGCTGAGTGCCCCAATAGCCCAGATAGGCGCGTTCGATCTGGGTCACTTCATTAAGCGGTGCGTTGTTCTGGCGCAGGAGTTTGGAGGTTTCCGACTCATTGCCTGTATAAACCCCGCTAGCACCGCCGTAAAGATGAGGGATAAACAGCGTCAGCGATTCCCATTTGCCGCTACTCCATCGAAAGGCATAATCGCGCTCCAGGCCTGTTTCACTTTCAGCCCCTTTGACGGTGATTTCCGATTTGCCGCGTATGGAATATTTGCTGTATTCCATGGTAGTCCATAGCCTGCCGGCATTCACACCCACGGCGAGAATCCCGGCGATAGCCAGAATTGAAATTTTGGTGGCGAAGGATTTCAGTTGACCGGCCTTTATTTCATAGATGAGTTCCGAAAGTCCATAAATACCCAGCACAAGGAAAAGGTAGTAGGTAATCTGAAGGTGATTGGCATTGATTTCCAGCGCCAGCGCAATGGCCGTAAGAATAAATCCCAACAAATATTTCCGCGAGAACACCAGCTTCACACCCGCAAGCACCATCGGCATGTAGGCGATGGCGCGGATTTTCCACATGTGGCCGGCCTGGATACTGATCACATAAAACGTGCTTAGTCCAAAAGCCAGGGCGCCGCTCAGGGCAAAATATGGCCTGACTCCAAATGCCAGCAGAAGAATATAAAAACTGATAAAGGCAATGAAGTTTTCGCCGACCGGTCTTGGCATATACAACTGCATGAGGCGTTGCATATTGTCCATGAGGAAAGCGCCGCTCCACTGCACACTGATAAGATAGGCCGGCATACCGCCAAACATGGCATTTGTCCAGAGCGCTTCCTCGCCTGTGGCATTGCGATAGTCGACGATTTCCTTCGATGAACCAACACCCTGGTTGATATCATTTTGATCCATCACTTTCCCGTCAAAAATGATGGGGCGGTACAGCAATATGCTGATGATCAGAAAAACAGCCACCGCAATAATATGTGGCAGAGCTAAGGAGAGAACGCCTGATTTTTTCATGCGAAAGGGAAATTAATTGGTGGCAAAACTAACCAAAAAAACTTATCCGAAACCGATTGGCAGTCACTAATGGATACTAATATGCAGTATTTAGGATGATGGGTGAACGGGAATATCCATGTACATAAAAGTAATCCAAGAAGTAAACAATGTCTGGATTACAAATCTATGGCAGAAAATGCGATTCGTTGGTGTATTAGGCTTCGCTCAGACACAGCACTCTGCTAAAGGAAAGGAACAGAGTTCCCGTTTTTCATTATTATGCCCAAGTCACACACTTGCGCCAGTCAGGGGCAGATTCGCTATTAAAACCGATATCCAACTGAAAACCACAAGTTCATCCATGCACTGGAAGAATAATAATACTCATCATCCCTATCAAGCCTTTTGCTCCAACTAAAATATCCATCATAATCAAATTCAATATTAAGTGTGAGTTTATTAGAAACAACAAAGCAAGATCCAACTAAAATGCCTGGACTTATTTTATAATTTCTATAATTATCAGTTATTGAAGCGCCAATTTTAAAGGATGGTCCGATATATAGCCCATTTAGACTTGAATGCTTTTGTTTATTGAAAGGGAGAACGTAATAGTGAGATTTTGTCTTCAAAAAATAGTAGTGAGAAACAAAGACTGATGATAATTTGCCATTGATTATAACCTTTGAGACTGCTTTTTGATACTCAACCCCATACAGTATGGATATCTTTTTCTTTAACTCATTTTCATGCAAAAGATTTAGATACACACTATTCGCATATAAATAGCCACCAATGTAAAAGATAGTTTCAAGATCGGTTGAACCTATTAGACGTTTTACTTTTTCAACTTGAATTATATTAGTAGACTGAGGATAAATATTTGTAGAAAATAGCAGCAAAAATGAAAAGGTAAAAACTATTTTAATCATTATTAATATTGCTTTTTTCAATCGTTTTTGTCAGCAGTATTCTTAATTCTTTGATCAATATTAATTACAATATTTTGCATGAAGCACAACGGCCCGGCTAGCATGTGGGGCTTGGGTTTGTGTGATGGCCTAAAGCAGCCCTGCATGCTCGCCATTGTTGGGCCACGTTTTTATTCAACTTTATATACTTTTTGGTTTTTGGCACTTAAAATATACCTATCAAAAGTACTTGTTTCAATAAGTTCAATGAATGCATCAAATTCGGTTCCCGTATTCCATTCTGGTCCATCTAGACTTGTTGTATTTAATTTGAACGATTCATATTGATCATCGTCAATTTTTGGATTCGAGATCCATATATCTTTTTCTTTGATTAAGTACAGCTCGCTAATTTCAAAAGTGTTTTCAATGGTCAAACTATCAATTTCTAATAATGTCGCATGAGCAGTAATTCTGTAATCCTTCTTTTTACCAACCGGTATTGAACCTGGGGTAAATGAGTAGTAGACATCCATTAAGAGAATCACGTTTAGGCCGTTAGCATCAACAGTATCTTGGGATTGGTTATAAATTTCAGTTAATAAAGTTTCGTCATTTGTAATCAATCCATTCAATTTTTCTTTCTCGCAGGAAATAAATATTGAAATCCCTAACAATATAAATATTCTGGTGATATGTGATCCTCTTTTCATTGTTTAACAAATGTGGCCCAACATGCTGCTAAACCATAAATGGTTTATACACATTATATATACAATACTATTAATTCCACTCTATCAGCGCCCTCGCCTTCCTTGGGGTTTTTATAAAAAAGCTGAACCGAAAAATCACCAGGGGCTTTCATGCTATGAAGCTATCCGAAAACCGTCTGATATCCAAACTGATCGGCCAATTTCAGGCAATCAGCTTTTGGCAGCACACCAGCGGAGCAAGATTCATCGAAAAGTGAACTGGCCGCTACACAAACTCCCAGGTTGAGACAGTCGGAGATTGCCCAATTCTCATGCAATCCAAGCAATACTCCCGCGGCGAAAGCATCACCTGCACCAGCCGTTCCTTTTACCAATTTGCCTGGGATATTTATACACGGCTGCACGAACTTTTCCTTCCTGGAATTGCAGGCAATCGCACCATCAGGGAAGTGCAGGATCACGTAGTCATTCACACCCGCATCGATCAGGGTGTCGAGCGCTTTTTCTGCCTGAGAATGTGCAATTTTCCCATCAACCAATAAATCTATCCCCGTGATTTTCGAAGCTTCATATTCATTTACAAACAGGTAATTCAGATAGGGTAGGGAAGACGGGACGACCTTATTAAACCGGTCGCTTGCTTCGCTTACGATGTCTGAGGAAGTAAGGAATCCACTCGCCTGCGCTTTTTCAAAAACGTAGGAGGCAACCGTGCGACCATCCTTTCCTATTTCATCCATTGTATCGAGGAGGAGCAAATAGGCCATATGGAAAATTCGTGCTTTGTTGTCGTAGTCGATGTGCTCCGGGCCGAAATGTGCATTAGCGCCGCGATGGTGGAAGAATGTCCGTCGGCCAGTGGAAGCAACGGTCATCACATCGGTATAGGAAGTTGGCGTAATGTTATCGAAATGAATGCCGCCGGTATGGATTCTGTGCTTTTCCAGGTCGCTGATGATGAAATTCCCTTTTTCATCATTGCCTACCAATCCGGCGCCATAAAGAGGGAATGGCGCTTTGAGCATGGCGAGGTCTTTCAGCATATTGTAGGGGGCGCCGCCGTTGTTCGACTTCACCGAACGCACGTTGGTGAGCCCGTCCTGGTGCGGGTATTCATCAATTATTTTCACCTCATCGATGATCCAGTTACCCGCTGCGTAGATTCCCTCTCTCATTTGTCGCTCACCAATTTCACTGTCGCAGGTTCGTCTTCTTCAATTTCTGCATACCGTCCTATCTCGCTGTTTACAAAAAAATTATCATTCACATCATCGTTAGCTGTCGATACCTCACCGATGATGCACGCTTCTGACGCGGGATAAAATTCATGGTAAATCCCAGGAGTAAGCGTGATGCGTTCGCCACTAAGCAGCGTCACCTTATCGCCGTTGCGGTATTCGCGCCACTCCCCATTCACTTTTACATTGAAATATGCAGTCTCGTTATAGCCAGGTTTTCCGCTCCACAATTGAATGACCAGCTTTCCTGTCCGACAAATGATGTCTTCTTTCTTCTTCTTGTGCGTATGAGCCGGCGTCACCTGGTTTATTGAGGCGTACATGAGTTTTTCGCAATATTCAGGTTCTTCAGCCAGGTTGATGAGGACTAAGCCGCTCTTTCTGAAATCACCTAATCCGAAATCAGTAACATCCCAACGCGGCGCTGGCGGGAGCGCCCATCCATTGGATATAAAAAAAGCGGTAGAATCTTTTATTGCCTGGTTTATCTCTGATCTTTTCATGGATTTATCATGCTTTTTTCGTTGATCTCAAGGATTACAATATGCTGAAAAAATGGTGAAATTGAAATATGAGTTTGTGTCCCGTCCTGAAATAGGTTGACTCGAAATTGTTTACAATTAATTTCATGTCAATTTATTATTTTATTCCCTTTATTTTCAATTTTACAATGCCACG